>SUVI01000074.1 GCA_015062085.1 Planctomycetaceae bacterium | reverse complement strand
AAGGTGCGGACCCATCGTGCAAAACGCACAGCCGCTGGCCGTGAACAAAACAGCCGCCATCGCGGTGAAAATCATTCCTTGCAAACTTGTTTTCAACATGACTCCCTCTCATATTTGAATATCTGACCGAACGAAAATAAGTACTCTTATTCCCGTCCTGATGGTAATCTTTCTCGGATACACTGATTGTATCGTCATGCTGCATGGTAAAACTTGCGGATTTTTTCATTTATAGCGATTTTTTTAGAAAAAAATTTCCAGTCAACAAAAATAGAGGAAATAAACAAAATAGAAAAAAGACCGCAAGTTAAAAATCACACAAAGTCCCGGAATCGGGCATCTCGCCAACTGCAGGGCGCGGCCCAATGGAGCTTTTCTTCCGAGGCGGCACCTGCCGGTCTCACACCTGCGGCAGCTCCGCAGCTTCCGGGACAAGTGATCTTTTCATCGTGCAGTCTCCGGCTGAGAGGACTTGGGACTGCTCTCCTGTTTTGAGGCGGGCGGCAGATCTTCGATTTTTTCTGCCGGTTTTTCTGCCGGTTTTTCTGCCGGTTTTTCTGCCGGTTTTTCTGCCGGTTTTTCTGCCGATCCGACCTCCGGTTTCAAAAAAGTTTCCAAATTTTCCCGCAGTTTCTTTTCAGAGGTCTGCTCACTGTCCAGTTCCAATCCGTTTTCGGACGGAAGCTCCTCTGGGATCACGGGTTTCCGCAGCTCGCGTTTTTCATTGGGCGGCGTTTCTCCATCATTTCCCTTTCGGAACAGTTCTTGGAACGTATGCTCCAATTCCTGTTCCAGCCGCTGTTCGATCCGCGGTTCTTCGGATCTTTTCTTTGGGATCGCATTTTCTTCTTCATTTTTCGGCACATTTTCTTCTTTCGGCGGTTTCGCGTCCCCATCCCCGTCGATCTCATCATAGTAGATCATCCCGCCGAGCGATGTACCGAACAGCCCGGTCGTGCTGGAAGAATAGTCGGTCCGGGAACGCGGAAATTCCGTCTGCGTCGGTGTGACGCGCTGCTGATCGTTGAAATACTGTGCGTAGAGCCAGATGACCCTCGCCAGCGGTTCACCGACATTCGTGAGATAGTACGCGTTTCCGTACCCGCCGAAACCGGGTATCTCGAGCGGCAGGCGTCCCCCACCGTTTCCGCCGGCCAATCCGCCTGCATCACCGGGCGGAATGCCTGGGATCATTGGCTGAGCCGGGTCATCGGTGAGTTCTTCCCCCACATCTCCGACCGCGGTTTCGGAAATTTCCAGTGTCTCCGCCGGAGCCGTAAAATTCCGATCTGCAAAGTTCGTTCTTTCTCCCTCCAGCACCGTCCAGGAAGCGTCTGTAAGACGTGCCAAAGCGCGATCCGAGCCGTTCACGGACGGTTGGCCGGGGAGAATGGAGCCTGCTGCCGCATTTTCCAGAAGAGAAAGATCCTCTGAATGGAAAGAGCCCTCTCCCGGAATTGCCGGAGCGTAAACTGCGCTGGAGGAAACCAGATCCTCCGGAACCTTCGCACTACTCTCCATCGACGCAGCAGGCTGGAGAGGAGAGAGTGTGCTCATGACCATTCGCTCTTCCAGAGCCTCCGCAAACATCGGCCGAAACCGAAGATTCCGCGGTCGATTCGAGTGCCGGGGATGGCGTCTTTTCCACGAAACGCCCCGCTGACGATCACTGATCCTGAAAAAGGGAATGCTCATGTTCACCTCCTGTCCGTTTCATTATTGGAAAGGAGTCAAGTCCCCAACGCGCCGCCCTCTCAAAAACTCGCCGAAAAACTTCCAAGATCCGGCAAAATTTTCGTTTCATTCGAAGATCCTTCCGTTTTTTTCCGTTTTTATCAGAAAATGTACCGGGAAGACCTTGCCTCTTCCGAATTTTGGTATACCATAGAAAGAAATGGTTTCAACTGAAAATACAAAAATCAGAAAACTTTCGGAGGCACTCATGAATTTTAGGATGCTGAGCCGGCGTTCCGCGCTGTTTCTGATCCTTTGCGGCTGCGGACTGCCCTTCTGTCTCGCCAGTCTGTCGTTTTCTGCGGAAAATACGCCCCAGAAAAAGACCGCGAAAACGCGCTCGTACTGCATTCTCGTTCCCGGATGGCAGACTCAAGACCGAGACTATTCCGAAGAACTTCAAGAGATCCTGCGCTCTCTGGAAACGCACATGCCGGAACGGGAATTTCAGGGTGGCGTCCTGCCTTGGGAAAGCCGATTCACGGGCGAGATCACGACGTACGGCATCGCGGCTGGAAATACGGAAAAGGCAAGCGAAATGCTCAATAACCTGATCCTGACGCTCCCGTCCGACGCGCAAAAAAACCTCATCCTCATCGGACACTCGCTCGGCTGCCGAGTCATCGCAAAAAGCATGGAGCAGCTGAAAGCCCAGAATGTTCGCGTCATGCAGATCGTTTTCTTCGCAGCCGCCATTCCGGATGAAGCTCCCGCAGTAGACGCAGCCGCAGCCGCCTCGCAAATGCCGCTTTTGAATTTCGTCCACCCGCAGGATGGTGCGCTCATGGCCGCAGTCACGGCAGAAAGTCTCGCAGAAAAAGAGATCGACCTGATGGATCTCGACCGATGGAAAGAACTCGGCAACAGTTTTAAAGAAATGCACTACACCCCCATGCTGGGACTGGGAAGTGCAGAAGAACGGGAAAACTTTCAAAACGTGCTGATCGCAGAAAATGAATGGGACTTCCAGTTCCGTGACTCTTTTTCAACGCTCCGAGACATGATCCGGACGTACATTCCCAATCACGATTTCCAGAATTTCCGGCAAGCCTGGCAATTTTATCTTCAGGAAGGCTCCTCGCCTGCCGAAGACGTCCTCATCCCGCAGGATGCCCCCAATCTGAAAATGAAAGTCACGGACGGAAAGTTTTTCTGGGCGGCTCTGGAAACTCATGCAGGCTGGGAACTCCAGGAAAATAGGATCACGCACCACTGCCGCATTCTGGACCCCGAGGACTGCCGTGCCGCCTGGGGAAAAAAAGAACGGCTCACAAAATGTTTCGCACAGGTAAAGAAACAGCTCGAAGAAATGGAAGAGACAAACGATACGGAAACGCATTCTGAAAAATAGCTCTTTCGGAAAGTGCGTGCCGATACCGATCAGGTACCGATACCGATCAGGTACCGATACCGATCAGGTTTGATCTTACCTCTGAGAGCACAGAAAAGGCGTAGAAACTCACTAAAAAGAAAAGGGGGAAAGAAGGCTGTGAACGTGCCCTGACACGAATTTCACGGAAAATACGAAAAAAGACGAAAGGTTTAAAATATTTTTGATCTCCTTTTGGGGTATTTCGCATTTTTTCGAGTTTTTCGTGTTTCCATTCGGTGTCTTTCGTGGTGAAACTGGTACGCAGTTCTCGGATGGACCTGAAAAACAGCACCGCCCTTAAAAATCAAAAAGGGACCTGCCCGAACAGGACAGATCCCTTGAATATCGTCTCGCACGACTCGGAAAAAGGGAAAGTCCCGTCCCCGAGTCTTCCGCAAAATTAGCGGGCCAGGAATTCGACGACGAGGTCGATCTCGATCGGCATGGAGAAATCGGCAGCCATCGGCATGGAGGTGACGGTGATGCTCAGGTTTTCAGCATCGACGACCATCCAAGCATTCGTGGCGGTGCCCATTTCTTCGAGGATCGCTTTGTACATTTCCTGCAGTTTTTCGTTCTTCTTCACCGTGATGACGTCGCCGGGACGGACGGAGAAGGAAGCACTGGTCGTCGGAACGCCGTTGACCAGGAAGTGACGGTGGGCGACGCCCTGACGAGCCTGCGGACGGGTCTTGGCCAAACCAGCGCAGCGGATGACATTGTCCAGACGGCGTTCGCAGAGGACCTTCAGGTTTTCACCGGTGTTGCCCTGCTGACGCTTGGCGATCGCGTACAGTTTACGAAGCTGACGTTCGCTGATGCCGTAGGCGTACTTGATCTTCTGTTTTTCGGCAAGAGACTGACCGTACACGGACTTGCGGCCGCGCGGACGAGCCATACCCGGAGCAAACGGACGTTTTTTGGTCGCACGGACGGCGCCGGCGCTCTCGAAAATACAAACGTAGGAAGCGCCTTCTTCACCGCTGGTTTTCGTAGCGAAACGACGGTTGATGCGAGCCTTGGGACCAACATAATGTGCCATGATTGAGTTCCTTTCGTAAACTGAAATTTTCTCTTTTTCTGCGTTCCCCCGCCAAACTGCGTCTGCGCGGAGTCGGCTGCCCCTTTACCGTGCCGTGGCAAAGGCGCAGAAACCACCAAAGTTTCCTTGAAATACCGGCAACCCGAGTACAGAAAGACTGGATTTTACCACAAAACTGTTTTTTGTCAAGGGGGGGAGGCCGCGGCCGCCTTCCTTTTAGGAGCGTGATCCATCCTCAGCCGCTGCACGACACTCCCCGTAACACGACAGTCCCCCTTAAAAAGAACTCCATACATCATTTTCAACCGCCGCAGACCAACAGGGCTAGGAAAAGTCCCGCCCAAACCAGCCACCCCAAACGGTCGTTGATCGGCACAAGCGAACCAATGCTGTCGACTCCCGCTTCAGACGGTTCTGCTTCGTAGAGCACATTCATGCCGTCATCTACTTTGTAAAGATGGGCCCCCCAATGAAACCCCAGCCAAAAAAAACCGGCATATTTATAAACCAAGATATAATTACTGCCCAAATCACGCACATTCGTACCCCATGTAAACATAAACCACCTCCTTGATTTTGGTTTTTGAAACTTTTTATATGATTTACATCGTGCCACTGGATCATTTCGGCAATCGATAAGAACGAGTTTAAAAAATCCTCACACTTCATTAAATCTCACTCCAGGCACACTCTAACGCCCAGTTTCATAGATCGAAAATCAGAAGAACAAATTTTTCCGCATTTTTCCTCTGATTTTCGCCCCCAACGCCCGCTAGAGGGCCGTTTTTTCGATCATTTCGACCCAATGATCCGCATTGGGAGCGAAAACAAAATTCGCGACGAAATCGAACACCGCTTCCGAGAACCCGCCGACGTTCGCGATATCCTCGCGGTCCAGCGTCTGCGTCGTTCCGTACGGCTGAATGTCGATATTGACGAGTTTCGCGGACAGATTTTTGGCCTTCAGCTCATCCCACAGACGCATCGTTTCCGTCTGTCCCCAGCGACCGCCTTCGGAGTCCATCCACGATTGATCGTCCGACACAAAAATGACGGCATCCGGGCAAATATTTTCGTCCATTTCGTGCCCCCAATAAAAAATTTCGTTAAGCCGCCGACCACAAATACCGACTGCAGCTTAACGAAATATTTTTTATCTTCCCTGTCGATCCGGCTCTTCAATATACCGATCACCACCCCGGAACAACAGACAGGCATTCCCTCGAAAAACACTCCCGACCGGCATTTATTTCGTTGCCGAAACGATTCCGGTCCGTTCAGTCTTCAATCGCCTGTTCATCCGCACCGAAAACGTGAATATTGCTCGGGACGATGTAGACGTCCTGCCCATTTTCAAGACTCAGCTCGGCAAGGCGGGCGTGGGACATTTCCGCTGTCATTGCGTCGCCGCTGTGCGTTTCCAGATCCACTCGGACTCGCGCGCCTGCGGAATGGATACGCGTAACGACCGCCCGAAGATTGAAACTGTTCGGCATTTTCGTGTGCGAGATCTGGAGTTCATGCGGCCGAACGAACAGTTTAGCCTCTTCTGTATTCTCCGGCACCTCCATGATGAACTGCTCGCCGAGACGCACCTTTCCATCTGCGACCTGGCCGCGGAATTTGTTGACGGAACCCAAGAAATTCATGACGAATTCCGTCGCAGGTTTGTGAAAAACTTCATTCGGCGTCGCAAACTGTTCGATCTTCCCGGCATTCATGACAGCAACGCGGTCCGCCAGTTCCAGAGCTTCGTCCTGATCGTGCGTGACGAAAACGCTCGTGAGATGGATCTCGTCATGCAGACGGCGGAGCCACTGACGCAGTTCGACGCGGACTTTCGCATCCAAAGCGCCGAACGGTTCATCCAGAAGCAGGACCTGCGGTTCGACAGCCAGTGCACGCGCCAAAGCGACACGCTGACGCTGCCCCCCGGAAAGCTGGTGCGGATACCGGTTCGCCTGCGTATCGAGCTGAACCAGGCGCAGAAGCTCCAGCACACGGCGTCGTATCTCTCCATTGTCAGGCCGAGTGGCTCTCGGACGGACACGCAGCCCGAACGCCACATTTTCGAAGACCGTCATGTGCCGAAAAAGCGCGTAGTGCTGAAAAACGAACCCGACGCCGCGGTCACCGATCTTCGAGTCTTTCATGTTCCGATTGTTGAAAAGGATCGGTCCGCTTCCCTCGTCGGCCTCTTCCAGCCCCGCGATGATGCGCAGAAGCGTCGTTTTTCCGGAGCCGGACGGTCCAAGGAGCGCGACGAGTTCCCCCGATTTAATGTAAAGGGAAACGTCATTGAGCGCAAGGAAATTTCCGAACGATTTCGTAATGTTTTGAACTTCGATACTCATTTTAGCAGGACTGGAGCGATTCCAGTTTTGATTTGGGTTGAAATTTCCATAAATAACCGGTCAGACCGGCTTGCCTTCCTTACTGGCGGTGCGCATCTCGATGCACGTTTTCAGCACCAGCGTCACGATCGCCATGAGCGCCAGAAGCGTCGAGACGGCAAACGCCGCAACAAGATCCGACTGGTACGTTTCGTAAATGAGGAGGGAGAGGGTGTTGTTTTTCCCGCCGTGGCTCACGACGTTCACCGCGCCGAACTCACCCATTGCCCGTGCATTACAGAGCACCACACCGTAAAGGAGTGCCCATTTGATATTCGGAAGCGTGACTCGGAAAAAGATCTGAAGCCCATTCGCCCCGAGTACCCGTGCCGCCAGCTCCTCTTCCGTTCCCTGGGCCTGCATGATGGGAAGAAGTTCCCGCGTGACGAACGGGAAAGTCACGAACATCGTGGCGAGGACCGTCGCGGTCGTCGAATGCAGGATCCGGATGCCGAATGTGCTCAGGAGCCAGTCTCCCAGCACACTGTGCATTCCGAAAAGGATGACGAACAGAAGCCCGGCGATGACCGGTGAAACCGCAAACGGAAGGTCGATGAGAGAAATGAGGAGACTTTTGCCCCAAAAATTGAATTTTCCGAGACACCATGCCGCCATGATGCCGAACAGGACGTTCATCGGCACAGCGATCCCGATAGTCAGCAGCGTCACTCCAATGGCGCGCAGTGTGCGTCGGTCGGTAAGCGCTTCCCAGTAGGTCGTGAGTCCTTCCTCAAACGCACAGTAAAAGACGAGCACGAGCGGTAAAAGCAGGAAAAGCGCCATGAACGTGATCGCGATGAGGATCAGGAGCCTGCGCACCCAAGCAGGTTCATCGGTATTTCCGCGGACGATAGACATGAAATTTCCTCCAATCTCAGTTCGTTTCCATGTATCGGCGATTCATCCAGAACTGCATGAAATTGATGCAGAACAGGATCAGGAACGACGCGATAAGCATCGTCGTCGCAATAGCCACAGCAACCATCATATCTTCCTGACTTCCCTGAAGGTTTTTCGCGATCTCGATCGAAACGATCGGCATCGCAGTCCCCGCAATGAAGACGACGGAGCCGTACTCGCCGAGCGCCCGGGCAAACGCCATTGCAAAACCAGTAAAGAGCGCCGGACGAAGCGACGGAAAAATGACCAGACGGAAGGTCTGCCACCGATTCGCGCCGAGGCTGGCGGAGACTTCCTCAAGCTCCTTCTCAATGTCCTCGATCGCCGGCTGGAGCGTCCGAACGACAAACGGAAGGCCAATGAATGTCAGCGCAAGAAGAAGGCCCCATTCCGTAAAGACGATCTTCACATCCAGCGCATTTCCGAGACGTTTGAAAAGCGCAAGGAGCGCGACGCCGGAAACTGCCGTCGGCATCGCAAAAGGAAGATCCACCATCGCATCCACGAGACGGCGGAACGGAAACCGGTAGCGGACAAGGACCCACGCGACGATGAAACCAAAGACGGCATTGATCATTGCTGCGCAAAATGCAGCGCCGAACGTGAGACGGAAAGATGCGAGGACGCGAGGAGACGTGACGCTCACCCAATACTCATCCCAGCTCATCCCGCCGACGGTCAGGATCAGACCGGCAAACGGGATCAGCACCAGCAGACTCAGGTAAACCAGCGTCAGGCCCATCGTGAGACGAAAACCCGGCAAAACTCGTTTTTGACGTCGAAACATTTCTCTGCCTGACCTTTTCTGAAAAAACGCTTTTTTCTGATTCGGCACGGACGATCTCGGTGTCCGTCACTCGCTCATCATCTGCTCAAAGAGACCGCCGCTGGAGAAATGCTCTTCCTGCACCGATTTCCAAGTACCGAAAACATCGCCGAACATGAAAAGCTCCAGATCTTTGAACACATCCCTTTTTTCGGCCAAAATTTCTGACCGGCAGGGACGATAGCAATGCTCCATGATGAGATGCTGGATCTCCGGAGTATACATGTATTTCAGATACGCTTCCGCAATGTCGCGGGTCCCTTTCGTATCTACCGTCGTGTTGATGATCGCGACAGGCGGTTCCGCTGCGATGGAGAGGCTCGGATAAACGATCTCAAAATCAGCGTTTTTACCGTCTCGGACCGCCACGAGCGCTTCGTTTTCCCACGCGATCAGAACATCGCCAACTCCGTCTCGCACGAAAATGTTCGTCGCGGCGCGCGCACCTTCCGGCATCGCTGTATTTTTGGCGTTCAGGTGGATCTTCTTCACGAATTCAAACGCATTCTTCTGTGCCTGCGCGACTTTCTCCGCATTGGCCGGGGCATTCAGAAACGCAGGATCCAGCGTTCCGAGATCCTGTTTCAGCTGCCACCCCCACGCGGCAAGATAATTCCAGCGCGCCCCGCCGGAAGTTCGCGGATTCGGCGTCACGACGGCAACGTCCTCTTTCGCAAGATCGCTCCAATCCTGAATATTCTTCGGATTCCCCTTCTTCACCAAAAACACGATCGTCGAAAAGTACGGGCAGCTGTTGTTCTCGAATTCCTGCGTCCAGTTTTCTTTCAGAGCACCGGGAATCTTCTCGCCGATCAGTTCCACATCATACCCAAGCGCCAGCGTCACAACATCCGCCTGAAGTCCGTCCGCCACCTTTTTCGCCTGGGATCCGGAACCGCCGTGTGCCGAATCGACCGCGATGACCTCTCCGTCATGTTCCGCAGCCCAGCGTTCGATAAACTTTTCATTGTACGCCTCATAAAATTCCCGAGTCGGATCGTACGAGACATTCATGATCTCGCGATCAGCCTTCGGTACGCAGCCGCAGGAAAACGCAAGCATGAAAATCAGACCATACAAGGAAAGAGACTGAAAAAAATGGAAATTCGTTTTCATAAAAAGGGACTCCAGGAAAAAACGGTTTCTATTCTGGGAATACGGTTTAAATCGTCTAACATTCCCTAAATCTTCATCCATTTTAACACAAAATATAATTTGCGCAACCCCCGCCGACGAATATCTTTCCGATCTTTCCCAATCCACACAAGACTATTTTTTGCGATTCCATTTCTGCACAGTCTATCCGCATACCGAAAACAGACAAAATCAATATACGTTTTTCAATTTCCAATAATTTGGGAGAATTGTCATGAGTTATAATGGAACTGCAAACATAAAATTCAAACGGATCCATATCTGTCAGCATTGCGGCTCGCTGATCGAGTATAAAATCTCGAAAATTGCCACTTCCTCAGGTTTCACAGAAGAAGGGACCCGTCAGAAACTTGCCAAAGCGATCGAAAAAAAGTTAGACAGTGCTGTACGGAGCGTTCCGTGCAAGAAATGCAAAATGTACCAGAATGTGATGATCTACCAACATGCGAAGTGGGGAGAGCTTATCCTCATTCCCATCTTCCTGATCGGAATAATATTCCCCTGCTGGAACACTGACTTCCAATGGATCCAGACGATCGTGACTCTGTATGCGGTCGGAGCGATCATCCTGCTCGAAATGTTCCTCCGCTACCACTACTTCATTCGCCCGAAGTTCCCCTATGACGCCAAAACGATCCGCGAGGTGGAAGGGCTTTCCGACGAAGCTGTCGAAACCTATCTGGAAACCCGCAGCTGGTACCGTTCCCTCTGGCGGATCCTTTGGCTGGCACCGCTCATCGTGCTCCCGATCGCAGGCCCGCTCGTGATTCTCGTTATGCGCCTGATTTTATCCATTCAGCTACACACGGCCCCTAAAAAAATCAAATCTTCCGGTCTCCCTATGGGAAATCAGGATCTTCGCATTCACTAGACCTTAATTCCAAACTACATGATCATTTGAAAGGAAAAACCTATGAAATCCCATTTTTACTATATTGGATGCCTTGCCAGGATCTGTGCGAATTCGCCGACTGCTAAAAATAGCTTTGACGCTGCAAAGGTGACGCCGCACAACAGAGCTCCGAAACCGCAGCAGTATCAGGATGCGCTGAACTATTTCGGCACGCTGAAAGACGTATTGTCCGAAGAGGAAAGAAAACAGTTTGACGACGTTTACACACATGCCCTGCTCCTTTCTATTCAGTTTCCCATGGAAAATTTCGTTGAGAATTTCCCGAAACTGACGCAGAGCTATTACCTGACAGAATTCAACAAAGGGTTCAAACCGGTACGGAAACCCTCTTTTTTGCTTTCCTCCGTGCTCGTTCTTATTCTGACAGTACTGGCGATTTGGGGAACGAACGCCCTTACGCACGATCTCACGGATCCATTCCGCAGTTTGATCGAAGCCGACCACACGATGATAGCTCACGGAGTTTACTGGCTGTCGCTGGATAAAGAAACGTGCATGGAGATCGCCTTGGAGTCCGATGATTTTAACGATCCTTGGCTTCTGAATTCGATGCTCCTGTGTTCCTCAAAACCAAAGAAGGATATTTTGCTGGAAAAACTCAATTCCGCAAAATTCCTCTCCATGGTCAGCAAATATCGCAAAGATTTTGATCTCGCCTGCGTGGATGAAGCTGGAAACACACTCCTGCATAAAGTCACGAACACGGAATGCGTTCCAATTCTGGCACAGTTCGCAGACATCAACCTCGCTAACAATGAGGGAAAAACTCCCTTGGAAGTAAGGAACGAGGACCGCAGCCTGACTCTTGCACTCATTCAAAATGGTGCGAAACTGCATCGTTCCGTAGTGGAACGTTGGGTAAACGACGAGGAGATCCTCACGGTAATGAAAGAGCATCGCGGGGAGTTTGACTTCGTTTATCTGGATGAAAACGGAAATACGCTGCTCCATAAAGCTACAAAAAAAGCTATTGTCGCAACATTGCTTGAGCTGGGGATCGATCCAATGCTTCAAAATAACGAGGAACTGACAGCATTGGAAGTTCAGCTGGAAAACGCTCCTGCGACAATTGAAGATTACAACAAATTTGAAGAAAAAAGAGCGATAAAAACTGCGGAATTGCAGAAACGTACGGAGGATCTGCAGAAACGCATTGATGAGTATAACCGCCAAGTCACCCAAGCCACTGGAAGAAACTTCGGAGGAGACCCCTTCTCTAGTGCTCTTTTCGCAACTAAAAGATCCGCCATCGAGCGGGAAGAAGCCGCGATCGAGGAAGATGCTAAACGTCTGCACGAGGAAGGTGCAGCATTGGCGGCCAGAATCGAGGAATATGCAATGATCATCGACCTTTATGTTGATGCCGGCTGTGATGTCGCCTCGATCTTTCGAAAAGTGATCGCAGACCGTAAGGACAGCTTGATCGGTGTTTTCAGCATGAGCAAACTGGATCTGTCGGAACTCGACGGTGAAGGAAAGACTTTCCTGCAGACGCTTATTGAAAAAATGCAGGAAGAAGTCGCCGCCATGCAGAGTGAGACTAATGAAAAACTTCTCAAAACAGCCTCCGAAGATGAGGCAGTAGATATCTATCGTGAAGCACTCCAAAAACGTACACAGATCGAGAAATACTATATCGTAGTTCTTGCAAGACTCATTGAGAATGGAAACGATCCGAACATGAAAAATTCGGAAGGATCCACGCTTCTCCATATTTCGACCGAGAATTATCTCCCGCTTGTGACCAACATGCTGGTCCTAATGAAGGCAGATGTCAACCTGCAGGATGTCGAAGGAAACACACCGCTTGCATATACCGCAGCCAAAACTCTCTATGATGTGGACACAAGACAGACTATTTGGGACATCGAATCCATGCAGCTTCTTCTGGACAATGGCGCAGATCCGTGGATCGCGGATGAAAACGGCATTTTACCGCTCTTCAAAGCGTTCTTGGTCGGCGGTATGGAAACGTCCCAACTGCTGATGGAGCATATGAAAAAGACAAAGGATCTCGAGCTGAAAGAGTTGCAAGACCCGGATGGACGCAATGCCATGTTTTACGCCAGATCTGCGGAGATCGTGAAATATCTTGCAGAACAGGGTTTCTCCGCCGACATTACCGATGCAGACGGCAATTCGCCTGCTCAGATAGCTGTGGCACATCTGTTCCTAAACCTGCTCGGCACTCCTGACTATGAACGCGAAAAAGTACTTCGGGACACCAAAGCGCTGCTTGAAGCGTTCATTGAAGCGGGAGACAGTTCCGAAGATACCCGCAAGCTGGCGGAGGCCTGTACAGATCACGAAACATTCCAGAATATGTACTCGTCCCTGTATGGCAGTGAGGAAACTGAAACGGAAGAAGAGGCTGAAGAAGAGGCTGAAGAAGAGGCTGAAGAAGAAGCGGAAACTGAAGCTGAAGAAACCGTAGAGGAATAATTTTTACGAAACGCTCATTTTTCATTTCGAAAACACGGGAAGGTGAAAACTTTTCCGTGTTTTTCTTTGCCCCCCCTGTTTGGGTTAGAGATCCTGCGTTTTTTTAAAATTTTATGGATTTCAGACCATTTTCAGCACGGCGGGGGGAGTGGACGAAATCGTGAAACCCGATATACTGAAAATATCCAGCAGCCGGCGTTTTACGTTGGATCCGGCTGCGTTTCCCAAACCTTTTGTTTTTTCAGAAAATCAGGATTTCCCATGACGAATTCCTCCAATATCCCCGCGTATCATCCCGTCAGCGCTCCCGATTATCTTCCCCAAAAACAGCTTCGCGAGCTTCAGTCGCAGAGACTTCAGCGCATGGTGAAGCGTGCCTACGAAAACGTAGAACTGTATCGGACGCGCATGACCGAAAAAGGCATCACGCCGGACGACATCCGCACGATCGACGACATCGTGAAACTCCCGTTCACCATGAAAAACGACCTGCGCGACACGTACCCCTATGGTCTGTTCGCCTCTCCGCTGAATGAAGTCGTTCGTCTTCATGCCTCCAGCGGTACGACGGGGAAACCGATCGTCGTGGGATACACGAAAGAAGACGTTGACGTCTGGGACGAAGTCGTCGCGCGCAGTCTGGTCGGCTACGGCGTCACGGATGCGGACATCGTTCAGGTCGCTTACGGCTACGGTCTGTTCACGGGCGGTCTGGGACTTCACGGCGGCGCGTCGAAACTCGGATGCACGGTCGTTCCGATCTCCGGAGGCAACACGGAACGCCAGCTGATGCTCATGCGCGACTTCCACGTCACCTGTGTCGGCTGCACGCCGAGCTACTTCGTACACATCATCGACAAAGCGCTCCAGATGGGGATCGACATGCGCGAGTTCCCGATCAAATTCGGTGCATTCGGCGCAGAACCCTGGTCGGAAGAAGTGCGGCACTACATTGAAGAACAGGCCGGGATCAAGGCGTTCAACATTTACGGACTCTCCGAGATCTGCGGTCCGGGCGTCGGCGCGGAATGCTGTTTCCAGGACGGAATGCACATTTTCGAAGACCACTTCTACCCCGAGATCATCGACCCGGCGACCGGAGAAGCTCTGCCCGACGGTACGGAAGGCGAGTTGGTCCTCTCGACGCTCAGTAAGGACGCGATGCCGATGCTGCGTTACCGAACGCGCGACATCACCACGATCGACACCGAACCGTGTGCCTGCGGAAGAACGATCCGACGCATCCGTCCGATCCGCCGCCGCAGCGACGATATGCTCATCATTCGCGGCGTGAACGTCTTCCCGTCGCAGATCGAGACGGGTATTCTGCGTGTTGAGGGAGCTTCGCCGCACTTCCAGATCGTCCTGGACAAAGGCCCCGACGGACTGGACCGTATCGAAGTCCGCGTTGAAGCGACTCCGGACGCGGTAAGCGACACGGTGGCGTCGGTCGAGCAGTTCCAGAAGAAGATCCAGCACTCCATCTCGCAGATCATCGGTCTTTCGGTGAAAGTCACGCTCGTTCAGCCGTACACGCTCGGACGCAGCGAAGGCAAGATGAACCGCGTGGTCGACAACCGCAACAAGTAGTCCCGCATCGGACGCCCAAACGCACGAATGCACACAAGATCCGCCATTTGGTCTGTCCTGTGTGCATTCTTTCTTTTATCCCAACACCTTATTTGGGTGATTTGAGATTTCGTTTATGGACCGCCAACAGCCAATCGATCCTCTTCGCCAGGACCTCCACCCCAAGATGATGCAGGATCTCATGGCATCGATCTTTCGCCGTTTTTTTCTCACCAGGCTGCGGCTTGGTAAATTCCTCTTCTGTTGAACTCTCATCCAAAATCGTATCCAGAAGATAGTCCGCCAGCACATAAGGCACATGCAGTTTTTCAAGCATATCGTCCTTCTTTTCCCGCTGACGGATTTTTTCCTTCCAGTACCTATTCAGGAGGAGGATGGGAATAATACCAAAGATGATGATCCGCATCACGATCCACATGCCAAGTTGCGTTTCATCATTCAGTATTGCGTTAAAAAGGAAATTTTCCATCTTGTATGTGTAGATTATTGCACCCGCGATAAAAATCGCCAGAGGAACCAATGAAACCAAACCATTCCAGTACGGCAAAATCCATTTCCAAAGTCCATTAATAACCCCAAATTCCGGAATATCCAGCTTCTGCGTGAGGTGGTCTTTGGAAAGTTTATACCCTAGCCGGCTTACTAAACGCTTGTCATGATAGTTTTTCTGCGTTTCAAGCCAAACCTTATCCAGCATTCGCACACGGTTTCTTATATCCCACGGTTCCGACTCATTTCTTCTCAGTGTGACCTCCACACCGTTCAGAGCCGTTCGCAGCCAAGTCACCGCATCGATCTGCTGGGAACGAAAACTGCCGGAAACATGCCGTCCACTTCCCATGATATTCCAGTAAAACTGTACCCGCAGACATTCCGTCAGCGTACGCAAACGGTAGTAATGGATATGGGGATTCTTCCAACGATACATAACAATACACCAAAGAGCAGCTATCATGCACAGACACAATAAGGCGAAGCACCATAGGAATAGGAATAGGAAAAGGATTATCCATTGTTCGTTTTTCTCGGCAGTATTTAGCAAATTCACGCTTATTATAATGAGCCAGATCAATACACCTACCACCGACACTGCCACAAGGCAAGGCAACCACCTCTCTATCATCCATTGGAATAGTTCTTTTAACCCTTTATATATTGTTTTTAGCAATTGCCCAATATACCTATAGAGCCCCCATAATCCCCCAACAATAGCACACAAGATGCCAAGCCACAGCACGCAACTTATCACAAAGTGTACCGGCGGCCCAACAAGAGACGAACGAGGACCTGATTCATTCCAGGCACTGAAGGGATCCAAAATTTCAATAAACGATGCGTTGCTAGAGGGCTCTGCCGGATTTCTGGCGCCTTCCTGATTTTTATTTCCAGGTGCACCTCCGGAGGTTTCCTGATTTTCATGTCCAGCTGCATCTCCGGAGGTTTCCTGATTTTCATGTCCAGCTGCATCTCCGGAGCCTTCTTGATTTTCATGTCCAGCTGCATCTCCGGAGCCTTTCAGTTTGTTAGATAACTCCGACCACGGTATCTTAAAGCTATCAATTACATTATCAGAGAGATTCGTAGCCCTGAAAAACCCCTCATGAGTAATAATAAGCAGACAACTGAAAACGATCACCGCGCACATACTCCAATAGAACCAATTAAGCAGTCCCTTCATTTTCTTGCTGAAATGGACCGCAAGTTCATCGATGACCTGCAAGTGGGTGAAGATCTGGCGATTCTTTTTTCTCGGAAAGGGAATGTAGGGTTTGTTGTCCACTTCCATAGGAGAGTCACACATCGAATACATACTTTCGATATACTCTTCATAGGTCTCCTTCTTCAGAAAACCGGAATCTGGATTTAGCGGGAATTTCTTTTGAATAATATTATTTACCGCCCCAAGTGTATTGATGCACTCTTCCATGTCGCGCTGTGTGGCAGCATTGGACCACCAGCCCGGTTCGACTTCCGGAAAACTCGAGAGCGCGAGCTGACGCTTTCCATTTTCATCTTCATAGGAAATCCGGGCATCATCAGGATAATAACGGGCTGGGAATCGGTCCGGCTGCTCATCGGAGAGCCATTTCCATGGTTTCCACCATGTCGTTTTGCGTTCATGCATCCGGTTAAGATGTTTCGTGACCGCTTCCCAATGGGTACGAATATGCAGGATCGGACCGTTCGCCGGCTGGGTCAGCTCATCCATATCGGTTTGCTTCTCACCGCCCGCATATCCTTCCAGCTTGAAACGCACAGCCCATTCCATGCTGTTTTGGTAGCTGTCGTGGTCCGCGCCGACCGAAGAACCATCCCAAAGCACGATCGCTAAATGCGAGTGCTTCATCGCAAATTCATTGTAGGTATGCCAAATATTCTTATCACCTTTCTTGATGTCATAGGGATAAACAAAAAGTCGGGGATGTCTTTCGTTTATCTTCTCGATCTCCTCCTCGATCTCCTTCGCGGCTACCTGATCTTTATCATTTTTATAATAGGCATACCTATCACTATACACACGCAGTTTCGCTTCGGAATAATTACGCCACAGCCGATAGATGCGTTCCAGAAGCTCTGCCACTTTCAGTTCCCGGATCGCCATGTTAAACAGCTTATCGAGTTCTCGCTCCGGAAGGAGGTTTGCCAAAGCATGTTTGTTATCGGAGTTATACAATTCCGGAACAAATTGCGCCAAAATATCCTCTTCCTTTTTACGGTATTTCTCCTTCTGCCGCTTCGAAGAAGAAGGAGTATCTGAGCTGGCTATTACTTCTATGTATTCCCCCAGATTCGATGGTACGGATTCCACAAAGAACTTCTTCTCGACATAATCTTCCAATGTCTTGCTGTCTTTGGGAAATTTTTCGCCTTTTGGGAGGAGAAACTTCCTCATCTCGTCTTTTCGCTCTTGCCGCAAATTCCGTACTTCTGCCGTATCTTCGTCGGAAGGTTTGGAACTGAAGAGTGATTTTAGAACCATGGCGAGGATGTTGATCTGGACGTTGCGGTCTTTAACACTCCCCAATACAAGCAACAGCTCTCGGGAAATATTGCACGCCTCGATCCCTTCGACTTCCTTCTCCACACCATTATCCCACTCATACTCGTCAGTCCTAGGCCGAGGTCTTCCTTGGAGCACACTACCGCTCCAAGCCTCCGTTTTCACCTTCAGCAGATCCCATGGTTCTTCTGCAAGATACACCAACTGTTCGAGGGGAAGCACGGGCCGAGTTCCTGGCGTATACTCCAGCTTCTGTATATTATCCAGCTCTTCGTTATACTTATCTACCTTTTTTTCCTGCTCAATGAGCCACGCGGCCATAATATCCCAGCAAATTTCCACATATTCCTTCAGCTCTGGCTTCTCGAGCTTTGCCAGCAAACGAGTATAGGCCTCGATACGAAGATCCAGAGAAGCATCATCTTCCAGTTCCAGGCGGATCCCTGATCGGTCAGATTTTTCCGCTTTTCCCTCAGAAGGAAGGGGCAATTTACATTGAGCCTCACAAATAGGTAAGCAGACCTTCATTTGAGATGTCAATTCATCTTGGACAGCATCGGAAAACGATGAAAAGCGATAAGATCCATCCTTAGATCCATCCTCAGATCCATCCTCAGATCCATCCTTAGACCTGACTTTATTGATCAATTTCCCCCAAATATCCGACCTCGAATGACCGCAATCTGCCTCTTTTTCCGGCATCAATCTATAGATCTCCAATGCAAGACGCTCCCAGCGCTTACGACGAATCAGATTTTTCAGTTTCAGCTTCAGTTTGCGTTTCAAAGTCTTTTTCGAATCATCTTTCGAATCATCTTTCGAATCATCTTTCGAATCATCTTTCGAATCATCTTTCGGATCATCTTTCGGATCATCTTTCGGATCATCTTTCGGATCATCTTTCGGATCATCTTTCGGATCATCTTTCGGATCATCTTTCGGATCATCTTTCGGATCATCTTTCGGATCATCTTTCGGATCATCT
>SUVI01000073.1 GCA_015062085.1 Planctomycetaceae bacterium | reverse complement strand
TGGATACGATCATCTGCATGGGGACCGGTTTCTCCATGGCGCACGGTATGGCGCAGAGCGGTCAGAAACGCAAGGTCGTCGGCGTTCTGGGCGACTCGACGTTCTTCCACTCCGGGATCACAGGCCTGCTGAACATCGCGTGGAACAAAGCGAACTGCACGGTCATCGTGCTGGATAACCGCATCACAGCAATGACCGGTCACCAGGACAATCCCGGCACGGGCCAGACGCTCATGGGCGAAGCCTCCGACGCGGCAGACATCGCGGCGATCGGAAAAGCGTGCGGGATGAAGAACATCGCGGAATTCGACCCGCTCAACTTCGAGGAAACCACGGCGATCCTGAAGAAATCGACGGAATCGGACGAACCGTGGCTCCTGATCTCGAAAAGCCCGTGCGTTCTGATCATGAAAGAGCGCGTCGGGAACGTGCGGAGCATCGACCCGGAAAAGTGCAAAAACTGCCGCGTCTGCGTGAAGACCGGGTGCCCGGCGATCGAGTGCACGGACAAGAACAAACCGACGATCAACCCGCTTTCCTGCAACGGCTGCTCCCTGTGCAATCAGGTCTGCAAATTCGGCGCGATCAGCGAGTGAGATTTCCCGAACAAAAAATTCCTTTAATATTTTTAAAGAAAAACCATGAACAAAACTACCAGTATCGTTCTCGCCGGTGTCGGCGGTCAGGGGATCCTGCTCGCGAGTGAAATCCTTGCGAAGGCCGCAGGGTTTGCCGGTTTCGACGTGAAGACTAACGAAGTGCACGGCATGGCCCAGCGCGGAGGGTCGGTCATCGGACAGATCCGCTACGGCGAAAAAGTCTTCAGTCCGCTCGTCTCCAAAGGTGAGGCGACCGTTCTGATGTCGCTCGAGCGTATCGAAGCGCTCCGCTACGCCGACTTCCTTTCTCCGGACGGTCTTGCCGTCGTGAACAGTCAGGTCATCATCCCGACGACGGTCTCTTCCGGAACTGCCGTCTATCCGGAAAACGCAAAAGAGATCCTGAAGCAGTCCTTCAAAAATCTCGTCTACCTCGACGCGAACCGGATCGCGCAGGAACTTGGGAATCCGAAGTGCGCGAACGTCGTGCTTCTCGGCGCCCTTTCCACGAAACTCGAAAACCTGACCTCCGAGATCTGGGAGCAGGCCATCCGCGAGTGCGTCAAGCCGAAGTTCATCGACCTGAACATCACGGCATTCCAGACCGGCGCGAAAGCTCCGTCGGAACTCTGACCCTTTTCCAAACGGGACCGGCCTCTTTTTCGGAGCGGGTCCCGTTTTCGTTTCGTGAATTTTAAAATTCAGGTCCATTTCATTTTCACCATTTTCACCATTTTCACCATTTTTCCCTTTTTCACCCGGCAGCAAAGTGACTTCACGCAGAACGGAAGGAGTTCACGAAAAACCGCCGGTCCTTGGATCATGTTTCGTAAACTCCTGACCAAATTTCTCATCATCTGGCTCACGCTCACGTGCGTCCTGGCATGGTACTGGCCCAATTTCGGACTGGGTTTCGATCCGTTTATCCAGCCGCCGATCGACTGCGGGATCTTCGAGATCAAAATGGCTGAGATCTACATCGCGGTGACGATGCTGATGATCGGCTCGCTTCTTCCGGTCGAAGAACTGCGTTCCGTCGCCAAACAGTGGCCGCAGGTCGCGGGAGGAACGTGTGCGCAGTACCTTTCCATGCCGCTTCTGGCGTTTCTCGCATCGTGCATTTTCGGGCTTAAGGGAGAGTACTTCATCGGCATGATGCTCGTCGGGTGCGTACCGGGAGCGATGGCGTCGAATATGCTCACGATGATCGCACGGGGAAACGTCAGCTACTCGGTGGGTCTGACGACCTCTGCGACGCTTCTTTCACCGTTCATCGTGCCAATGACGCTTTACCTTGCGATCGCGATCCTCGGAACCTGCTTCGGCTGCACGGGCAGCGCGGATCAGAGCTACTTCAACGGTCAGGTCGTCATCGATATGGCGAAAACGCTCCTGCTCACCGTCGTCCTTCCGGTCGGTCTCGGTTTCTCGCTGGCTCGGATCTCGAAAAAATGGAACCGTTTCGCGCAGAATTTCGGCGAGATCACCGCGAATCTGGTCATCATTCTGATCATCGCGTGCGCGGTGGCGGGCAATCGCAACAACAGTTTCCCGATGCAGATGCTCGCTCCGATGCTTCTCGTAAACTTTGGAGGCTACACAGCCGGATTCTTGGCTGCGAAACTCATGAAGCTCGATATGCGGAAAGCACGCGCACTCATGGTGGAAGTCGGAATGCAGAACGCTGGCCTCGGCGTCATGCTGGCCGAAATTTACTTCAAAAATCAGCCGGAAGTCGCACTCTGCTGCGCGATGTACACTTTCGGGTGCATGTTCACGGGGATCATTCTCGTGCAGCTCCTTCGGTATCTTGCCGACCGGTCCGAACCTCAAGAGGCCCTCCCATGAAAAAGAAACTTTTGTGCGTCATCCTGCTTCCGCTCGGACTTTTAGCCGGATTTCTGCTTCCTGCATTCATGCCGTTTTCCGGTACGGATCCGGGTTCAGGAAACGGTTTTTCCGCCCAGTCCACGGCTGAAAATTCCCATGAGGCGGAAACCGTCCGGACAGATGCCGTCTCTGGTTCTTTGGAAGAGGGTCCTTCGGAAGAGAGTAAAGAAGAGCGTGAAGTCGAAAAACCGGCGATCCCGGCAGAACGTCCGCTGGAAGAGATCCCGTTTGACGGTCAGCTTGCGCATCAGTACCTGACGGAACTCTGCGCCATGGGGCCGCGTCCGTCCGGGTCTGAGGGGATGAAAAAGCAGCAGGAATACCTGATCCGCCATTTCACGCAATGCGGAGCAGAAGTACAAAAGCAGGCATTTCGGTTTCCGTACCCCGGAAGTCCGACTCAAAAAGTCGATGGGATGAATCTCATTTTCCGCTGGAGACCGGAACGGAAAGAGCGGATCCTTTTCTGCGCCCACTACGACACGCTCCCGATCCCGACCGCAGATCCGATCCATATGCAGCACCTTCCGTTCGTCGGTGCCGAAGACAATGCGGGCGGGATCGGCATTCTGATGGTCCTGGCGAAGGAGCTTCCGAAAATTCTGGCAGAAGAGCAGACCCGCTACGGCGTGGACATCGTGATGCTCGATGCCGAGGAATTCATGTTCCGGCCCAGCCGACAGCTTCTTCCCAATGAACGATTCTGCTGGGGTTCCGAATATTTCGGGCGGGTCTATGCCTCCCAAAGTCCGGCAAAACGCGGATTCACGTACACGGCAGGCGTTCTTCTGGATCTCGTCACGCAGCATGACGTTCTTCTGATGAAGGAAGCTTTTTCCTTCAAAAATCAGCGTATCCGCATGATCCAGAGCGAGATCTGGAACACGGCGAAACAGCTCGGCGTGCGTGAGTTCGTCCCGCAGATCGGCACATTCATCACGGATGACCATCTGTACCTCTACGAGTTCGGCAAGATCCCGGTCGTGGACATCATCGACCTGGACTACGAATTCTGGCACACTCACGAAGACACGCCGGACAAATGCTCCCCGCTCTCCGCGGCACGAGTCGGCTGGGTGGTGAGCGAGTGGCTCCGGAACAAAAAATAGTTTGGCGGGCCTGAAATTTTCCCCACCCTTCTTGAAATTTTTTCGATTTATGGTAGAATGGAGGGAAAATCCCGTTCTGCTGCCCGAAAGAATGATGGTGCAGTTCCTTTTTTTAGCATTCCATGAAAAAAATCATGAAATTTTCAACAATCGACGAAACGGCGGCCGCTTTGGCCAAAGGTGAGATCGTCATCATGATGGATGATGAAGAACGCGAAAATGAAGGCGACTTCATTTTTGCCGCTCAGTTTGCGACTCCGGAGCTGGTGAATTTCTGCATCACGCACGGACGCGGACTCGTCTGTGTCCCAATGCTGCCGGATGACTGCAAGCGTCTGGAACTTGAGCCAATGGTCCGTGAAAACACGGCGCCGCTCTCCACCCAGTTCACAGTCGCAGTAGACCACATCACGGCAAAGACCGGGATCACGGCACAGGAACGCGCCGTCGCCATCAAAGCTCTTGCCGATCCGAATTCCAAAGTTGCCGACTTCACCCGCCCCGGTCACATTTACCCGCTCATCGCAAAAGAAGGCGGCGTTCTGCGGCGTGCGGGACACACGGAAGCCTCCGTTGATCTGATGAAGGTCGCGGGCCTGACGCCGACGGCCGTCTGCTGCGAGATCCTCAACGAGTCCGGAAACCGCGCGTCGCGTGATGAACTGGTCGAGATCGCGCACCGGTTCAACTTGAAGTACTCGACGATCGAAGAACTCATCCGCTACCGCCGTTCCCGCGAGAAACTCATCTACCGCATCGCCGACGCGAACCTCCCGACCAAGTACGGTCCAGGACACATTTACGCGTACGGAGTCAAGTACGAAAGCATGGAGCCCGTCGTCATTCAGATCGGATCGAAAGAGACCGCGAAAAACGCAGAGATCGCGGAAAATCCGCTCGTCCGCATGCACTCTTCCTGCTTCACCGGCGACCTTCTCGGCTCCCTGCGCTGCGACTGCGGCGACCAGCTGATCAAATCGCTCGAAAGAATGAAGGAAGACGGCTACGGATACCTGATCTACCTCCCGCAGGAAGGACGCGGCATCGGACTGGCCGAAAAGATCAAAGCGTACAAACTGCAGGAACACGGCCTCGACACCGTAGAGGCCAACTTGGCGCTCGGACATCGTGCGGACAGCCGCGACTACGGTGTAGGACTGCAGATACTGAAGGATCTCGGCATCACGCACATGCGCCTGCTGACGAACAATCCCAAGAAAGTCGACGCGTTTATCTACAACAGTTTCGATCTGACCGTCACGGAGCAGGTCCGCATTTTGGGAGAGATCAATCCGTTCAATGAAGCCTACATTCGGACGAAAGTCGAGAAAATGGGACACATCTGGCCGGGGCTTGAGCCGAAAAATTGCGGCTGCGGCTGCGAAGAAAGCGGCAACTGATCCGGATGAAAACTCAATAAAAAAAGCAGAAAAAAGCACGGGCCGGTCTGACTCGTGCTTTTTCGTTTTCCTGCCGGCTGCGAGCCAGCGGTTCCCTTTACGGAGCCGGCTGAGTGACCGTCACCGTACTGTGAATGCGCCCGGTCTGTTCATCCAGACGAAAATCGCACTGCACATCGATCAGGAGATCGTACGTTCCGAAACGCGCCTCCGTCTCCATTTCGCCCGGATCGAGCGTCAAAAGCACCTGACTCCCCGACTCGATCTTTTCGACGAACCAGTTCGGTTTCTCGCCTTTCCATTTCAGCGGGAGGCGGACCTGGCCTTTGACGTCCGTGAGCGTTTTGCCGGTCTCGTTCGCGAGGAAGACCGTCAGGACATTCTTCTCCATATCCATCTCCGCTCCGATCCGCAAACCGGGAAATTCCGCACTTTCCGCAGCCTGATCCGCCGGCGCATTCGTCAGATTGTCGATCCGGTCGATCTTTTCCGGGAGCGTCTGACCGGGAGCATTCGGAAGCATGAACTCGCCATTTGCCGTAATTTCCAGCGTTTTTCCGCACGCGCATTCCGCTTTTTGGGGCGTCGGCACTGCTTTCAGACCAAGATCGACGACCGCTCCGAGTTCCTGCGGCTCAAATCGGCGGATCGTGAACTCCGCGCGGTTCCCAACCACTTTCTTCTCACTGACTTCAGCCCAAACGTAATTCAAACGCCAGGCCGTAAATTCATTGCACGTGCAGTACCAGATCTCCTTTTTTCCCGACTGCGTCGCCAAGATCCAGCTCAGTCTCTCAAACCCGTCCTTGTGCGTGTGTCTCTGCCAGGAATGCGTCCCCAGCGCCATGTACGGTCCCACGGTCGAACGGCCTGCTTCGATCTGCGCGATGCCGTTTTTCCACCCTTTTTCAAACGTCTCCAGATTCGGGTTTCGGTCATCCGCCACAAATCGGTACGGCGAAACGAATTCCTCCGGCTTCAGACCCATTCGCTCCGCCATGTTGATCGTCTCCGGCCCGCCGAGCAGTCCGCAGCGTTTCAGAGCGGCCCCCTGTTCCGCCGCGAACGTCAGCGACTCCTCCGTATCGCGCCCCAGCCCATACGGAAAAGTGAACGTCGATGCACACTGGTCCGTTTTGCTCTCCAGATCGATCCGGTTCCCCAGGATCTCTTCAAACATCCGGTTCGGCACGACCTGCTCGAGATGCGGATGCCGCAGTGTGTGCACGCCGATGGAATTTCCGTCCGAAACGATCTGCGAGACGACGTTTTTGAGGTAGTTTTCGTCACATTTGTTAAGGAAAAACGTCCCTTTCCATCCATTTTCCGCCATCGTCTTCGACATGAAATAGTGCTCACCGCTGGAATCGTCCCAACGTCCGCTCACCGCAAGCGTCTTGCCGACCGGCATTTCCAGCTTCGTGAGTTCCGCCGCCTGTGCTTCCTCCGGAGTCGCGAATTCCAGAACGACATTCTGCTCATACTGTGCCAGACCGTAAACAAAACGCTGTCCGGACGGCTCCTGCATCAGCGCATCGGAAACCGGCGCTGCAGAAACGGGGAGGATCAGAAGGGCAAACAGGACCGAAAAAATCGTGCCAAGCGGGTTTGTGAAAAAAATTCGTTTCATATTGTGCCTCAAAACAGATTCCAAAAGGTCGGGATGGATTTTCAAGTTGGGCAGGGCCGGTAAAATTCCGGCATTTTCCGCTCACTGTTTCCAAATATACCAGCTCCCATTCGGAAAGTCAAGGGGGAAAGAAAGGAAACGCGAAAAAATGCGAAATCCACCAAACGGCGTTCAAAAATATTTTAAATCTTTCGTCTCTTTTCGGTTTTTTCGTGAAATTCGTGTCAGGACACGTTCCCTCACTTTTTTCTTCTTTTTCTTTTCAGTCGGTTTCTGCGTTTCTTCTGCGCCTCAGTGGTGAGATCGGAACCTAGATCGATACGCACACACCGAAAGAGCCCTAAAAATTTACTTTTTCGCTTTGTTTTGAAGAAATTTGGCAAAAATTAAAAAAAAATTGGAAAAAATCTCTAAATTTTCGCTTTTGGGATTTGACTTTTTTGCAAAATTGTGTAATACTGTATATGTTGATAGAAAAACTGTGGCGCCGGTGCTCTTCGATAAAGTTAAAATGGGCACGAACGGTAAAACAGGCAAAATATTAATGATCGATTTTTATCGTGGAACGAGAGACGATTTTTTTCTTTTTTTCGAAAAAAAAGAAGAGGATCGCCAAGATCCCGACGATAAAAATAATAGAAACGACAAATGGATGAAAACGTTCTGCTCGTTTTCAAATTCCTTCGCAGTCCACTGACGCTGAAGTTCCCTTTTCGGGTCGAATGTTTCCCCGCAGGGAGCGTGGGTCCATCCCGGGCGCGGCCCAGCCAGACAGCGCAGCGGAAAAAACGCCGAATTACGGCATGGCGGCGAAACGAGAGACTTTTTCATCAGAAGTTCAGGTCCGAACCGCGTCATTTCCCATTTACCTGCAATATATCTTTGATGCACGGGAAACCGGCGATTTATTTGACTTCGCAGGCAGATCCGCTGGAAATGTCCGGTCCGTTTGGGAGAAGAAAGGCTCCCGGATAATTAGTCGTTTGTGAAGATTTGGATCAGATCCTGACTCTCAGACGCTGAAGGAGGTCGACAGATCGTCTGTGAGAGCTCGAGTATCCCGAGTCCGTTTCCGAGTGTCAGTTTCCGAAAGGAGTCCTGCATGAAGATCCAGCGAGTTCGTTCCGGTCCTGGTTTCAGGGGGTGCTGAGAGATCGCATCCCGGCAAAAAATCGGTTTTTTCCTATTTTATGCCTTTAACCCCAGGAGATTTTCAAAAACCTGACTATTTATTGATCGTTCAGAGAAACGTAACTGTTTGTTGGTTTCAGGGCGGAGAAAGACCGCAAAAAATTTCAAACCATCCAGGTGACGTGCTTTCATTATTTCCGGCTTTTTGCAGTTTCATTTCGGAATATGTTCCCTGCGCCCAGTGGGTGCCGATGTGCCGTTGGCAGGTGAAACACCGAATACTACGGGTCGCTAAGTTCCCTTGCAGGCTGAAATACTGAAAGCACGTCTTGATTTTTAGCCGATTTTATGGCTCTTCCGGCAAGTGTATACCGGTCCAGCTCGCGATCTTACCGTCGAGATCACGGAATTTTCACAGAATCATACCGATGAGGGAAATATTTCGACACGAATTCCGCGGAGAACACGAAAACACACGAAAGGGTTAAAATATTTTTTAACGGCCTTTGGGTGTATTTCGCATCTTTTCGTGTTTTTCGTGTTTTCATGTTTTTCATGTTTCCTTTCTGAGTCTTTCTGTGGATCTCTCGGTGTTTTCAGTGGTGGAATGGAGTATGCAGTTATCGGATGAACCTTTTTTTATTCAACTGTTTCCCTATTTTCTTCCGTTTTCCGTAACGCATGGAATAAAAATATGAAAGAAAAGAAAACCGTTCCTTTGATCATTTCTGTTTCCGGACTTCGCGGTCAGACAGGATTCGCTTTGACGCCGGAGGTGGTGCAGTGCTACGTTTTTGCATTTGCGGAATTTCTGCGTTTCAAGTATCGTGAGACTGGCGGGCTGGAAGGAAAGACGGTCCTCATCGCGGCGGATGGAAGAGAGAGCGGGGGCTGGATCGCGGAGGAAGTGGAACGAGGTTTCCGTGCGGCAGGGGTGAAGGTCCTGAATATCGGAGTTGCCGCCACGCCGACGCTGGGGTTCATGATCCGTCACTTGGGAGCGCCTGCCGGGGTCATGATCACTGCGAGCCACAATCCGGAGCCGTGGAACGGTCTGAAGCTCTTCAACGAGGAGGGACGAGTCATTCCGAAAGAGAGCGGCGAGCGGGTCAAACGGTTTTACAGGACGCTGAAGGAGGAGGAATTCGCCATTAATTCCGAGTTTGAAGCGAAAACTGAGGCGGAAGATGAGGAGACCCTCGAAGACGATGTGCCGCAGCTCCCAAAACCCGCAGTTTTCCAGAAACCGCACATTGACGCGATTTTGAAGCTCGTGGACGTGAAAGCGATCAAAAAGCGGAAGTTCAAGGTACTTTTGGACTCCAATCACGGTGCGGGAAGCGTCCTTGCGCCGGTCTTGATGAAAGCGCTGGGGTGCACGCTGACCTTCACCGATGCAAAAGAGAAGCCGGATGGAAAATTCGCGCACACGCCGGAGCCGACGGCGGAAAATCTCAAGTCGGTCTGTCCGCTCGTGACGGAAAACCAGGCGGACATCGGGTTCTGCCAGGATCCGGATGCGGACCGGCTCGCGATCTTGGCGGAGGACGGAACCTACATCGGTGAGGAATGCACGGTCGCCCTCTGTGCGCTCGATCTTTTCCAGAGCGGGAAAAAAGGTCCCGTCGTGACGAACTGCTCCACCAGCATGATGACGCGGGACATTGCGGAGCGTTTCGGGGCGGAGTACTTCATGAGTGCCGTCGGTGAAGCGAACGTCGCGGACAAAATGCTGGAAGTTGGAGCCCTGTTCGGAGGCGAAGGCAACGGCGGACCGATCCATCCGAAAGTCGGTCTCGTGCGCGACAGTTTCCTCGGAATGGCTCTCGTGCTTGACCTGATGACGAAGACGGGGAAAAAGGTGAGCGAACTGGCTGACGAACTCCCGCAATACTATCTGGCGAAAGCGAAGGCGGAGATACCAAGAAACTGCCTTGAGCCGCTTTACGAGGACATCCGCGCCAAGTACAAGGATGCGGAAACGGACGAAATGGACGGTCTGCGTCTCGCGTGGAAAAACAGCTGGCTCCTCGTTCGGCCGAGCAACACGGAGCCGATCGTACGCATCTTTGCGGAGGCTCCGACAAAGAAAGAGGCGGACAAGATCTGCAAGGCGGTCGTCAAGTTGGCGAAAGCCTACTGATCCCCACTCATTTCCACACCATGAACTGCAGAGGAACGGGACCATTCGTCCCCCAGTTCCTTTGCAGTCCGGTATTTTAGCGAATCCAATTCAGGACACCATCATGAAATTTTACCTGGTCGTTTTTCTGCTCATCTGCTCGAATACCTTCATGTCGTTTGCCTGGTACGCGCACCTGAAAAATCATGCGAATTCCCCGCTTTGGCAAGTGATCCTCCTTTCCTGGTGCATCGCGCTCCTTGAGTACTCGCTCATGGTGCCGGCGAACCGCCTCGGAAACGGTTTTCTGACACTCCCGCAGCTCAAGATCCTTCAGGAAGTCATCAGCCTGAGCGTCTTCGTGCCGTTCGTGCTTTTCTACATGCACAAGCCGCTGACGTGGAACTACCTTTGGGCTGCGCTTTGCATTTTGGGAGCCGTTTTTTTCATCTTCCGCGATAAAGTGTGAGAATTTCATGAACAAAAACGTCCCTCTCGCCGAAAATCCAGCAGATCTCGCCGAAAGTTCAGCAGATCTCGCCGAAAGTTCAGCAGATCTCGCCGAAAGTTCAGCAGCTCTCGCCGAAAGTTCAGCCATTCCGCCGAAAAAAAAAGACGCTTCTTCGGAACTGAAACGTCTTGGCGAACTGCGCAAAGAACTGGCTCGGATCGGTTACGCATACGAAGAACGTACCGGCACTTCCGAAGAAAAACACGAGGATCCGACGCTCCGGATCGGGATGCACTACACGCCGCTGGAAACTGCGTCCAAAATCGTGACGGAAACGCTGCGTCCTCTGCTTTTTCGGGAAAACGGCTCGCCAAAAAATTCGGAAGAGCTCCTTCAGCTCCGAATCTTTGACCCTGCCTTGGGCGCCGGCGTTTTTCTGCTCGAGACCTGCTTCCAGCTCACGGAGTTCCTCTGCGCTCACGAGGGCTGGGATCCGGAAATTCCGGCAAAAATCACAAAAAACTGTCTTTTCGGCACGGACATTGACGCGCAGGCCGTCGAGATCTCCCGCTCCGTCCTGAAAAGATTCTGCGCTCCGTACGAAAAAGCGGCGGAAGGCGCACTTGCGGAAAACTTGCACTGCGCCGACAGTCTGAAACTGCCGATCCCGGAAGAAAACGCGAAATTCGATGCCGTTCTCGGAAACCCGCCCTACCTCGGCGGAAGAAAGATACGGAGAGTGCTCGGCGACGCATACTTTCGGTTCCTGACGCAGGAGTTCCTTCCCGGGGCAAGCGGAAACGCCGACTTGAGCGTCTACTTCCTCCATCTTGCCGAGCGTTTTTTGAAACCCGGCGGAGTCTGCGGGCTCCTCATGACCAACTCCATCGCGGAAGGCGACTCACGGAAGACCGGCCTGGATCCGATCCTTGCACGCGGCGGAGAGATCTACTCGGTCGACTCCTTTCCCTGGCTCGGCAATGCGGCCGTCCACGTCACGGCGATCCACCTGAACTTTCCGAAAGGAAAAACGCGCACGTCCCCACTCCTCCCCGTCCTGAACGGGATCTGCGTCCCGCGCATTTTTGCCTCTCTGAAGCACCTTGACTCGTCGCTGACCTCCTACCGTTTTCCGGAAAACGAAACGCTCTGCTACCAAGGCTGCGTTTTGGCGGCGAAAGGATTCATCCTCACGATGGAGGAAGCTCGCACTCTTTGGGAAAAAGACGAAAAGTACCGGAACGTCGTCCTTCCCTACTTCACCGGTGACGACATTTTTTCCGCGCCAGATCCGATGAAAATGACTCCCCGGCGCTGCGTCATCTCGTTCCGCGACTGGACGCTCGAGCAGGCGGAAGAGTATCCGCTGGCCCTTGCGATCGTCCGGGAACGTGTGCTTCCAGTCCGTCAAAATGCCCGAAGAGCCGCACATCGGGAACGCTGGTGGCATTTCGGCGACAAACGGCCCGTCCTGATGAAGACCATTCAGGAAAAACAGCTGAAAAAGCTCCTCATCCAGACGCGGCACTCGAAATTTCTCGCACCGACCTGGGTCCCGACCGATGCCGTCTACTCCGAGTCCACGATCCTTTTTCCGACTGAGTCACCCGAACTTCTCGCTCTCCTCAACAGCGGGGTCCATGAAACGTGGGTCCGCGAAACGAGCAGTTCCCTCGGAAAGGAACTCCGCTACTCGCCGACCGACTGTTTCGACACATTCGCGCTGCCGAAATTGAAACTCGCGGATCTTCGCTTCTTTGAGCTTCGATGCGAACTCTGCCAACGCTGGCGCTGCGGTCTGACGGCCCTCCAAAACCGCTTCCACGACCCGAAAGATCCCGCTCCGGAACTTGAGGCCCTCCGAGAACTCACGGCCGCCAGTGAGTCCGTGATCTTCCATGCCTACGGATGGACCGATCTGGAAGCGGTCTACGAGTTCCACGAGACGCCGCGCGGGATCCGATTTGAACTCACGTTTCCGCTCCAGGAGGAGCTCCTCCACCGACTGACGCAGGCGCAGAATTTCCGTTTCCTCTACTCCTGAACGCCGTTTTCAGGGACGCACACACTCCCCAAGTCTGCGCGGTTTTTCAGCAGAGCTGCGCGTCTTTTTCAGCTCAGCGAGTCCCGCAGGCGCAGGAGTTCCTGCACTTCGTCAAAGCACCGGCTCGCCACGTCATTCTGGTCCCACCAGTCGGATGGCTTGAAGTAGAGTTCCGGCGCATTTTCCTCACCGACCTCTCTCAGCTCCGAGTCGATCCGATCCGCATCTCGCGAACTGCGATCTTCAAAACTGCCGTTTTCAAAACCGCAGTCTCTGCTTTCTGCCGCTTTTTCCGGCTCAAATCCGGTCAGGAACCACTCCTCCGTCACGAGTGCCCAGCGTGCGTTTTCTGCCAGGATCAAAAGATTTTCCCGGTACTTTGCGTCCGGACTTCCCGCATCCAGGATCTTCTGGAAATCGCGGTCCGTCACGAGTTCCCGGGAACGCGTTCCGGCAAAAGACGGCTCCGGAAAACGGATCCACCACGGAAGCTGGACCTCCGACGAATAGAGACGCACATCCCCCTCCGGCAATTCCCCGCTGGTCCCCAAAATGGCCAAGACGCAGGTGCGGTTCGCTTCATTCATCAGCCAGGCGTCCAGTTCCTCAAGCCTCCAATCCTGAAAATGGATCCAAACCAGCCCAACGCTCTTTGGATCGGAAATTTCAGACTCCGCCATTTCCGCAGGATCCAGCATTTCGGAAATTTCCTGCGAAAAAAATGTCCCGGAGTCCACCGTCTTCCCGGCATCAAAGAAATCGGGAGCATCCACCGGCAGATCCGAAAGAAAGACCTTCTTTCCCGCAAACCGCTCCGCCGAAAAATCGCACACTTCCCAAAGCTGAAAAAGCGTCTCAAGTCCATCCGCACGGGAACTGTACGCCCGGTCAAAAACGGTACTTTCCAGCGTGAATGCGTCCAGCCCCGGCATTCTCTGCGTTTTGTTTCCATACGCACCCGGCCAAAAGATCGGAAACTGCTCAAGCGTCAAAATGATCTTCATGCAAGAAAACTCCTGCGTCTCCAAACAGAAAAACTTCCCGTCCCGTTTTGGGACTTTTCTTTAAAGCGCGAAAAACACGAGACCAGCGATCCCGTGTCTTTCGCTCCATTCCGCCTCAAAATCGGACGCGCAAGCCCCATTTTGAGCCAAACTTCATCATTCGCCGTAGATCTTCTTCAGCTCTTCCACGAGAACTTCATCCCGGCGCATCGTCGGGATCTCGCGAATGACTTTTCCGTCCGGTCCCACGAGGATCAGGCACGGGATCGCCTGGATCCCATAGTAGTAGACCGGCTCCTCACAGCCTGCCGCACCGTCTTTCTGCAGGATCGTCTGCCATGGCAGTTTACGGCGTTCGAGGAAAGCGCGCAGCTGATTCCGGTCCACATCGATGCTGAATCCGAGGATCTCGAATCCCTTTTCGTGGTACTTCGCATAGTATTGGCGTTCCAGATTCGTGAGTTCCATGACGCACGGATTGCACCACGTCGCCCAGAAGTCCACGAGCACCACTTTGCCCGCGTAGTCTTTCTGAATGTCGACTTCCTGCCCATCCAGCGTCACGCCGACCAGTTCCATCTTCTTTCCCGGAAGCGTCGCACGCCGCGCCATTCCGGTGAGGAAGTCTGCCGTGTTCAGCAGCTGCGGATCTCCCGTCGCGACGACCGCATCGCGCAGAGCCGCACAGGTCCGGTTGATCTTCTCCGGAGTGACTCCGACGTCATTCGCGTAAACGACCATCTGCATGAAATGGCCCATCATGTCGCCGTTCATGCACTTCGCCGCTTTCGCACGAACACAGATCTCCGCAAGCCGATCCAGCTTCTGCTCCATTTCTTCCAGACCGGGCATCTTCGCCGCGAAATGGGACGTCCCCATCAGCTGCGCGACCTGTGCCTGAACGACTGCTGCCTGTGCATTCCGGGCATCCAGCACCTTGACGAGCGCATCAAAATCGGCATTTGCCTGCGCAAGGTCCATCGTCTGCTGATTCAGAAACAGAATGACGCCCGACTTCACCTCCACAGCAAGTTTCAGATCTTCCGCACCGGCGTTCGGATCCGCAATGACGGCGTCCGCAGCCTGACCGCGCACTTTCATGATCTTTTCAAACAGCGCGAACGCACTCGCTTCGTCCATTTGCGTCAGTGCGGTCTGGACCTCGTAGGCACGCAGATCCCACTGCTGGAGGAAATCCCGCATCGTGTCCAAGTCCGCCGTTTCCGGAAGCTTCGAGAACTCCGCCAAAACCGCCGGGAGCTGCCCGTCCGCTGCGTTTTCCACTGAGTTTTCTGTCGTGCTCATGGACTGGGACGAAACGTCTTCATCCAGTGCTTTTTCAAGAGCCTCCGCCTCCGGAGCATCCAGCTTCAGCGACTTTTCAAGCTCCTCGGCGGCTTTCCGTTCGGCTTCCGCGGCTTTTGCGGCAGCTTCCGGGTAGATCTCCGAGAGCAGTTCCATCAGCCGTCCGCGAGCCTTCACCGTAAGGACCTTTCCATCCGCACCGACCAGAAACATCGTGGGGATCCCCGTGATGCCGTAGCGGTCGGAGAAACTCTGGATCTCGGAACCTTCCGGAATATTTTCCACCGCGACGATCCACGGAAGCTGCTCTTTTTCAACGAAAGTCCTGAGCCGATCCAGGTCGGAATCGACACTCAATCCGATGATCTCAAACCCGGCGTCATGGAATGCGTCGTACGCCTTGCGCATATTCGGAATTTCCGCGCAGCACGGACCGCACCAGGTCGCCCAAACGTCCACGAGGACCGTTTTTCCGACGAAATCCTGAATTTTGACCGGCTTGCCGTCCAGCGTTTCCGCCTCAAGGACCAGGGGATTTCCCGGCAGCATCATCTGCGTGAGTTTGCCGGCGAGCTGTGCCTGAGCCTGCGGAGCCCACGGTTCCGAACTGCTCTTCAGGGCTTCCGTGACGGCTTCCAGAAGCGCTTTGGTGTGCGCTTCATCCAGCATGCTCGCAAAATACATCGCGAACTGGACCGTATTCGCCAGCGTTTCCGTACGGAATGCACGCATCTTCGTCCCCACCCGCACGATCTTCACAAAATCTTCGCTCAACGCATTGAGATCTGCATCGCGATCTGCCTGACGCAGCTTCACGCGGAAGAAATGGAAGTAGTGGACGTTCCATGCCGCAAACTGCGTCACGTCTTCATTCCCCAGTTTCTCGACCGACTTCTGAACTTCCATGAGTTTCTCCATCGGCTGATCCGGATTACTCTGAAGGACTTCGACCATCCGTTTCAGCACGAGCTGCTGGATCTCTTCCGTCGTGGCGCCCTGCGGGATCTGAAGTTCCGAGGCTTCCGCCGCTGCTTCCGGAGAAACTCCAGCCGCTTCGCCGTTTTCTGCCGGCGCAGAATCTGCCGTCGAGACCGAGTCTGCCGTGGAGACCGAGTCTGCCGTCGAGACCGAGACCGTCACGGCACTGGAGGAGGCTTCCGCTTCCCCTGCGGCGGACGCACTTCCCATCATCGATGAAGTGGATTCCGACGAGACTCCCGCATCCAAATCGATCGCTTCCGGGATCGCTTCAGTTTCCGGCTGTTTTTCAGCATTTTCCGGTTTCGCAGCCGATTCGATCTCTGCGATCTTCTGAGCCAGAAGCTGGTCCAGCATCTCACCGTCTTCCATCTTCTGAGCCGCGACGGCTTCCCGCAAAGCCTGCAGGATCTCCACTTTCTGTTCCGGAACCGTGAGGATCTCACTGACCGCGAAAACCGTCGAGAGCTGGAATCCATCAAAGCACTTCTTTTCGACGCACTTCTGAAGCAGTTCTTTCGCCTTCGTCAGGAACTCGGCCTCATCGGCGTCCGTGATCTCGCCAGTCTGCATCTTTTCACGGATGAATTCACGCAAAGCCTGCGTTTCTTCCCAGCACTCCACGAGCTGCGTCAGACGCGGGAGCTCACGTTTCGCGATCTGAGCTTTCAGTGCTTCGGCATCTTCTTTCGTTCCTTCCGCACTCAGCCACGCCAGCTTCATTTTCAGCGATTTTTCCAGCACCTCCGGAGAAACATCTTCCGCATTCAGCACAAAATCGACCGCCGTTTGCAGATTTTCTACCATCTGCTCGAACTGCGCGTGCGCATACTGCGGGTCAGGGAACTGCTGCATCGCGGTGACGAGTGCCTCGAATTCCGGTCCCTCAAACATTTCGATGAACGCCGCCATTTTTTCCGCGTCCGCGTTTTCCGGCAGCGTCAAGTACGGTTTCGTTGCCGCATCGAGTTCCGCTTTCATCGCCTCCATCTGCGCAGCCATCGCTTCCGGATCGGGCATCGCTTCCGTTTCCGCGTCCTCTTCCGGAGGATTTCTCAGCGATCCGGCAGCCTGCTCCAAAAGCGGCAGGAGCTGCTTCATTTCTTCCGAATCGTAAGTCTTCGCCAATTCAAGGAGTTTTTCCATGAATCCAGCTTTCTCTTCCGGCGTACCCGGCGCAAAGTTCAGGATCGAGATGGAGATCTGGAGCATCCGCATGAAATCCGCTTCCGAAACCTTCAGCGACTTCGCACGATCCGCCAGTCCGTTGAGCTGCGCGAGCAGCTCCGGTCCATCGGCCTCTTCTGCGTTTTCGCCGTCTTCCAGTTCTTCTTCAGCCTCTTCCATCATGCCGCCGATCGCATCCTGGAAAATCGTGCACAGCTCCGTCTGCCAGGCCGTGTACGCATTCAGGTCTTCATTTCCCAGTTTCGCGACCGCCGCTTTCAGCTCCTCCATCTTCTTCAGAAGGTCCGTGCCCTGCATGGAGGTGAAGATCATCTCCGTCTTCTCGGCAACCGCGGCCCGAAGCTCTTCCTGCGCCGCGCCGTCCTTCACCGTGAATTCGATCGGCTGCGTCTGTATCTTCAGCCGCTCAAGGAGCTGCTCAAAACGCGAGGTGTATTCACTCCAGAACGCGCCCTCTTTCTCTTTCATGCCATCCAGAAGTATCTGGACGACCTCCATCTGCAGCACGTCATCGATGAAGCAAAATTCCATCGTACTCAGCAGGCACTGAAGGACCGTCTCATCATCCTCGCCGCACGCTTTGATGACTTCGGAGCTCAGCGTTTTCACCTCTGACATCAGTTTCGCGCGCTCTTCTTCTCCCAAGTCTTCCAGATCCAAGGCTGAAGTTTTCTGCTCGAATTCCATGATCTTCTGCATCGCTTCAACCGCAGCCGCACGTTCCGGGAATTGACTCTTTTCAACGGTCGTCTTCAGCTGCTGGAGTTCATTGACCAAATCAGGCGCAGTTTGGGGATCCTGCGTGTCCTGCGTCATCACGACTCCAAGTTTCATGGCAAAAGCATGTTCCCAAACTTCCTTTTCCGCGTCTTCTGCCGCAAGGATCTGGTCCGATGCGGAATTGGCGTTCTCCATCGCTTTCTCGAACACCGCAAGAAGCAGAGTCTGATCCGAACTCTGCCCGAGCTGCATCATGATCTCCTGCATATTCTGGTCTAAACGTTCCAGAAAATCGCCAAGCTGCGCCGTCGTCGCATTTTCGGGAGCCGTGATGAGCGCGAGGATCGGAGCGGGGATCTCGACTGCAGGAGCCGCCGTTTCTGCTGCTTCTGCTGCTTCTGCCGCCGCTGCTGCCGTTTCTGCCACTTCTGCCGTCTCTGCCACTTCTGCTGTTTCTGCCACTTCTGCCGCTTCCACAGTTTCCGCAGACTCTTCGACGGTCTGGGCATCCTTTTCTTCCTCAAAGCTCTCCTCTTCCTCGACCGCAGAAGTCGATTCCGACGGAGTGACCACTTCCTCAGCCGGTGCGTTTTCAGCCGGTGCGTTTTCAGCCGGTGCGTTTTCAGCCGGTGCGTTTTCAGCCGGAGTTTCTACCGGAGTTTCAGCCGGAGTTTCAGCCGGAGTTTCTGCCGGAGTTTCAGCCGGTGCGTTTTCAGCCGGAGTTTCAGCCGGAGTTTCAGCCGGAGTTTCAGCCGGAGTTTCAGCCGGAGTTTCAGCCGGAGTTTCAGCCGGAGTTTCAGCCGGA
>SUVI01000072.1 GCA_015062085.1 Planctomycetaceae bacterium | reverse complement strand
CTGTGCCGGAAACTGTGCCGGAAACTGTGCCGGAAACTGTGCCGGAAACTGTGCCGGAAACTGTGCCGGAAACTGTGCCGGAAACTGTGCCGGAAACTGCGTCGGAAACTGCGTCGGAAACTGCGTCGGAAACTGCGTCGGAAACTGTGCTGGAAACTGCGTCGGAAACGGTTGGCGGTGCGGGTCAGGAACGGCTTGATTTTTCGGAATTTTCTAGTTTTGTTCACCGATTTCATTTTCGTTCCCGAGTTCGTTCGCCGCGGGAACGTGCACAGCGAGAGGAGCGGATCCTCTTTCAGATCCGCTATGCGCATCCTGCGAATACGCAGAATTGGCGTGCACGTGCCGCTCGAGTGACGGAACGGATCGAAGCGGGACTTCAGGGAATGCTTTTGTGCGGAACTTCCGCCATTCGGCAGCCGAGTGGGGGAGGGGGCATGAATGCGTCGGTGAGTGAGAACGGGCTTGAACGTTTCGGCAGCCTTGCACTTGACGGCGGAGCGCTCGGTATTTCTCTGGTAGAGACGCAGATTTTTCCGAGTGATCTGGAGCCGTATTTTGAACCGGTCCAGGTGATCGATCTTGAATTTCCAGAAGCGGGAATGGATCCGGAGTTTACCGGGGGCTCTACGGTTTCCGCTGCTTACGCAGTTCCGATGGATTGGCGCACGTGTGTTTATGTCGTGGCCAAAACGGTCGAGCCTGGGAGCCGGTGTCGTTCTGATCTGAACTCTGGGAACGGAGCAGAATGCCGTGAAGCTCTGAAGAATTTTACGGCCGAGGATCTCATGGAGTCAGATGGATTCCTGCGGCTCGGAGGGGTCGTGCAGGCTGGAGGAACTGCAGATGCTCCCTCGTTTTCTTTGAAGGAAGAGGAACTGCCTTCGGTCAGGGAGGCTGGACGGATCTACTCGCCGTTTGAACGGGATCTTGAGAAAGAGGCGGAGGCGGAGATCGTTCAGCGTGTGCCTGTTTCGCTGGATCGTCTGAACGTGATGGAAATTCCGGCGGAACTTTCTATCGTGCTGGGACGGCGCCGTCTTCCGGTCGCGGAACTTCTGAAATGGCAGGTCGGAACGGTGCTGAATTTGGGGCAAAAATTGGAAGAAAGTGCGGAAGTTTTCGTAAATGGATGTTGCGCAGGAAGCGGATTTCCGGTAGAATGCGAGAATCGAGTGGGAGTCCGGCTTTGTGGTCTGGATCCTGATAGATTTTGAGCGATTTTCCGAATTGCGATTTTCCGCAGGAGTTTTCCGTGTTTTTGCGTTCCCGTGTCCTTACGCCGCGTTTTTTTTCGATCCTTTTACTGTTTCATGCCGTCGGAACTGCGCTTGCGCTGCCGTCTGTGGGCTGGAAGTGGCTCATTTTTCCTGCTCTCGCTGCGGGGGTGTTTCCTGTTTTGCTGGAACGGCTTCCAGGGCGTCATCCTTACTTGAAACTCTGGTTTTTCGGGACTCTTTTTTGGGTCTATCTGGTGCATTTTGTGCGTTTTCCGCATTGGATCAACTACGGACTCTGGTTTCTGCTTGCGGGATACATGGGGGCCGGTTTGCCGATCTTCGTCGGAATTTCCCGGACGCTGATCTATGAACGCCTTCCGAAATGGGGATGCCGGATCTTCGGAAAGCGCGTTTCAGAGCCGAGTATTTGGGGAGGGTGTTTTCCGTGTGCGTCGGCGCTTCTGGTCATTCCGGTCATTTGGCTGGCAAGTGATCTGATCCGAGGTTTTCCCTTTGCCGGAGCCATCATCGGAACGGCGGCGGACGTTTTTTATCGCGACCCGCTCTTCATTCAGATCGCGGACATTGCGGGGCAGCGCGGTACTGCGGCATTTCTGGTCTTTTTAAGTACGGCTTTCATTTTGGCGCTGAAACCGATCCTGGAGAAACTCCTTTTTCTCGGCAGTGTATCGGCGGACGGAAACGAGAGCGTACCGTTTGGTGTGCCGAACTGTTTCGCGATGGACCGAACGGTGTGTATTTGGGGTACTTCGGCGTTTCTGGCCGGCTTGATGTTTCTGGTTGGGTACGGATACTGGCGGCTGGGTGAACCGAATCCCAACGTACCGATGGGGAATTTTGCGCTTCTTCAGGGCTGCGTCAAAGCGGAATTGACAGTGACTCCGGAACTTGCGCAAAAAACGGACGCCGCCTATTCTGCGCTTCTTCAGAAAGTGCATGCGATGCAGAATGGGCATGCCTCACAGTCGGAGAAAATGACGGGATCCGGGACCGGGACTGCTGAAGGTGAAAAACGGCTGGATCTGGTCGTTTATCCGGAAAGCATTTACCGATTTCCGATTCTTTTCGCAGAAAAAAACGCCCGGATGCCTGCGGGGCTGCTGACGGAGGACGGAATGCCGTTTCCAGAGGATGGATTTCAGGAAAAAGTAGAACGTTCCGCGCTTGAAAGTCAGGAGTACTTTCTCGATTTTACGGAGCATGCCGTCCAAGCACCGCTTCTCGCCGGCTGTTCGATCTCTTTCTATCGAGAAGATGGTACGAAGCACTTCAATTCCGCGATCTTCGCGAGGCCGGGTGACCAGGAGCTCGATCCGGAGCGCATTTACCACAAAATGGGACTCGTTCCGTTCGGCGAGTACATTCCGCTGATGCGGACCCTGCGCACTTGGTTTCCGGCACTGGAGAAGTGGATGCCGATCTACTCTCTCGATGCGGGAACTCATCCCGTCGCGATCCCGATCCCGGTTTCCTCCGCGGGGCAGGTCTCACCCGCAGCCGGTTTGGATGCAGAGTCGGATGCAGAGTCGGATGCAGAGTCGGATGCAGAGTCGGATGCAGAGTCGGATGCAGAGTCGGATGCAGATGGAAAAACGGAAACGCTCAACGCGCTGTGCAGTATCTGCTTTGAAACGACGCTTTCGCAAATGACCCGGAAACAGATCGCGGAGCTGCGGGGAAAGGGAACGGAAGCGGATCTCATCCTGACGCTTGCGAATAATGGGTGGTTCGGTCTCTCCCATGAATCGGAACTCCTGCTTGCCTGCGGAGTCCTGCGTGCCGTGGAAAACCGAAAACCGCTTCTGATGGCGTCCAACTACGGGATCACGGCCTCCATTGACGGAAACGGCCGGATCCTGGGTGAGATCGAGACTGGGAAAGAGGACGTTTTGTTCGCGCAGGTGCAGAAAGACCCGCGCCGCTCGTTTTTCACCGAATGGGGCTGGCTCTTCTTCTGGTTCCCGCTCGCAGCCGCAGTCCTCGGAATTCCGGTGAGAAAAAGGAAAAACGGCGAGAAACGGGATCCTTCCGGCGTGCTGGTCGAAATATGAAGTCCGTCGTGAGCCGGTCTGAATAAAAAAGGGATGAAAAAACGGCGTCTCCGAAGTTTCAGGAGCCGCCGTTTTGTGTATTCCTCTCTGCCAAAAGGAAAAGGAGCTCAAAGGCTCGAAGTATCGACGATATTTCCGTCTTCGCGGTGAAGCAGATTCCGGAGGACCTCAGACGTCACACTGTAGGAGACCGTCTGGCAGTGACCGTCGGCAAATATGAATCCGACGAACCCCTGATGCACGGAACCAAATCCGCTTGAATTGGAATATCCAATGCGGCTTTGAGTAAGTTTGCCGTTTGCGTAACACCGCAGCGTATCATAATTTTGGCCACCGAGGAAACAGTCATCGTCGTCTCCAAGAGGCGGATTGATGCTTGCGAAACTGAGGTTCAAAGACCGCTCACCGACGAGGATCGTGTTGCTCAGGCCGTCCGTGACGTCTTTTTCGTAGACCATACTTTCCTTGAAGATCAGTCCTCCATGCGAATTGTAAGTGTCGTGTGAGTGTCCTTCAACACTGGTGACGGTTCCGCAGTTGGCGGCATAGTCGCTTTTGGGCATCATGGAAGGACTGTCTGCCGATTGAGCATCTGAGTAGTGAGCGCGTGCGCGGGACGGGTATCTGCTAGCCGGTCTGCATGAAGGACAGTTGAAAAATGAAACGGGAGTGTTGAAACGTTCGGACATATTTGCCTGGTGAAGGGTCTCGAGTCCCAAGAACGGCAGGACATTGTAGATCCATCCGCCGCGCTGATTGTAATCGGTCCCCCGTTCACGGTCTCCGATGTAGGCAAAGCCGTGACCTCCGGACGGAAATCGGCCCTGGTTGTTCGAGTTGTGATTCATCACAGCCAGGCCGAGCTGCTTCATGTTGTTCGTGCACTGCATCTGACGCGCTGCTTCACGCGCATTTTGAACTGCGGGAAGAAGCAGGCCCATCAAGACACCGATGATGGCGATGACGACCAGCAGCTCAACGAGCGTAAATCCTGATTTTTTCACGTTTTTGTCTCCATTTGCTTTTTTGGACCCCATATGGCTTTCTGTTTTATCGGCAGAAAACGCCGACCGGTTTATTTTTTACGTTTCGGAACACACTTTCGTTTGAAATTTTAGTTAGTCCCTCGCTTTTTTGGTCACTCTTTTTTCGGCTCCTACGGTTTTTCGGACGGATCGGACGGATCGGACGGATCAGACGGATCAGACGGATCAGACGGATCGGACGGATCGCCAGACGGTTCGCCAGACGGTTCGCCAGACGGATCGCCAGACGGATCGCCAGACGGTTCGCCGCGATGCATCTGAAGGTCCCGCAGGTAGAGGATCCCTCCGATCAAAAGCAGGATCCCCAGCAGGATGAAGGCGGAAATGCGGTAGATCGTTTCCAGATGGGAAATGTCCATGAGGAAGATCTTTCCGACCGTCATTGCGAAAAGGATGTGGGCGGTAGTCCGGAGCGGTTTCCAGTTCCAGCGGATCCCGATCGAAAGGAGCGTCAGCGCGTAAAGCGTCCAGATGATGGAAATGGCCCCTTGACGCATGGAGGGGAGGTACTCTGTCATGCAGAGGCTGGTCTCCAGCGTCAGCCAGAACCAGAGATAAAGGAATCCCAGACAGCCGAAAAACCGGGCAGTTTCGAGGGAATTGGAAATTCGGGCATTTTCGCGGACACGGAATGCGCTTCCGGCAAGGATCAGCATGGAGACCGCGGGTACGAGGAAGCGCAGGACGCGGAAGGGCAGTTCATACAGACAGTCCCATTTGTCCTGGAACTCGCGGAAGGCGTAGGCTTTGCCGAGGATGGTGCTGAGATCCAGGACCTGATAGTATTCCAGAAGGGCACCGTACGCGGCGATCCCCAGAAGCATCGCGAGAATGCGGACCAGCCAGACCGTGAGATTGCTTGGGATCTTCTGTGCGGCACTGTGGAAGGCGGCACAGATCAGCAGGAGGCACGGCAGATTCCAGCAGCCGAGACTGCTTCCGAGCGTCAGCGGGAAAACGAGGAACGCCAGCGCGAGGTCCGCGGCACGGAACGGCAGGTTCTGCTCCGTTCGTTTCAGAAGAAAGAACGCCAGAAGGTAGCCGACCGCCAGAAGTGCCGGCAGTGTGCGGATCGCGGACGAGTGCGGGATGCCGAAAAGGGAAACGCCGGGATCCCACATGCTCACGAGATTTTGAAGCATCGTGCAGAAAAACAGTGCATTGAAGAACGCCAGAACGAGATCTCCTGTCGTGGATGAGAAAACGAGCTGACGGACTCTGCGCTGCGCGATGAGGTGGAAGGCGGCGAGGAAAAAGATCGATATCCCCGCAAGGAAACTCTGAAGAGCAAGCGGTACTATTCCCAGTTCATTCGCCATTTGAGCGATGGAGTCTGCACTCCAGCGGAATGACGGCCAGATCCAGAGCGTAAAGGTCCCGGCGAACGCGATCCATGCCGGAAGGCTCCAAGAGTGCGCACGGCGCATCCAGAGGATCCCTAAGGTCGGGAAGGAGAGGTAAACGGCGAGAAAAACGAAATTCTCGTGGAAAAATGGGAAAAAGTATGGCGTCAGGTACGCGCCGAACATTCCGAGGACGGCGATCAGACGGCTTTCTCGGAGAATTGCTGTCAGGACGAGCAGGATGGTCACGGCACAGCACCATGCGAGTCCCCATTCCTGCGGGATCAGCGTGTAAAGCCGGCTCGCGCCGTAGGCGGAAAAGTAGAGGACGCACGTACTTCCGGCGATGAGTGCCTGACCGAGAAGGTTCATTGCCGTGTGCCAGAGACGCAGACCGGCGAAGTACATGAACAGCCCGACGAGCGTCGTGCCGAGGATGCGTATCTGCGGACTGAGCCAACCTTGGTCGATGGAGTACTTCACGAAGAAGCCGAGACCGAGCACAAGAACGAGCATTCCGAAACGGATGAGCCAGTTGGACGCCATGATGAATTCACGGTTTTCGTTTTCGTGAAGCTCTTCCCGCCCGTACCAGAACCAGTTCCAGCCGCGCGACATTTCCTGCTGCGGAGCGTTGACGGAATACGGTTTCGATGCGGTGGAATGCAGTTTGGCAGAAGGAGCCGGACCGGTCGAAGTCAGGACTGGAGAGGTCGGCGTCAGGACTGGAGAGGCCGGCGTCAGGACTGGAGAGGCCGGCGTCAGGACTGGAGAGGCCGGCGTCAGGACTGGAGAGGCCGGTGTCTGAACTGGGGAGGCCGGTGTCTGAACTGGGGAGGAGGAAGCGCACGGAATGGGAGATGAATGCGGAGAAACGGACGTTTCGGGGGACTGCGGGGATCCTGCGGGCTTGGAAGTGCATTCGGAGATCGTATCGGAAACGGGTACGGAGCTGGCATGCGAAAGTTCTTCCGAATGCGTTTCTTTTGGGACGGGAGTGACCGCGGGAGGAGTTTGGACCGTTTGGGAATGAGCCGAAACGGACGTTTCCGCGGACGGAGGGACCGGCGAAGATGCCGATGCAGATGAATTTTCCGAAATGGTCTGCGAGCCGGTTGGATCCGTTTTTTGAAGTTCCTTTTGCTGAAAGAGAAGCGCTTTCAGCAAAATACGCAATTCGGAGCAGATCTTCTCCGTATTTTCCTGCATTCTATTGGTCAGGTACATCGTCAGGAAAAATGGAAACGCAAGAAATACGAATCCCGCAAGCAGAAAAAAGAGCACGATGATCTCAGGCATGACACACCTCTAAAAGGATGAACCAAAATGATGAAAACGGGGCGGTACCCAAATCCCCCAATTACTAAAATAGTCAAAATCTAGAAAATTTCAAGGGGTAGAGGAGAAATTCTTGCGTTTTTTGAAGAAAATTAAAAGAAAATTTCAAATTTTTCAGAAAGCACCGATCGGCGATGAAAAACTGACGGCACACTGCCCAACCGATCCGAATGTTCCCCGATCGGCGGCAGTGAGGAGATCGGATCCATGGAACGTTTCCGGATACGCGGAGGAAAACTGCCGGTTTCCCTCCGTGAAAGAACGAGTCAACGTCCGCGATTCTGGAGCTGGCGCGCTTGGTCAGCGGAAATGACTTGCGGACCTTCCCCCGCCGTTTTTTCGTAGAATCCGTCACCGCTTTTTTTGTACTGGGTAAAGCCGTGGTTTGCGAGATTTTTTGGGCTGAGCATATCTTTTTCGCTCTTGATGGAGGCGACGCGGATATTCAGCATTTTCCGCACCGGGTTTCCACAGTCGGGACAGACCGTCAATTCCGGCTCGCTCCGATTCTGAAGCACTTCAAAAACTTCCGGACAGTCCTTCCCTTTTTCCTGCGTGTGGCCGTATTTGAACAGCGGCATGAATGGATCTCCTTTTAAAAGGATCAAAGATCTGAATGGTGTTGAATTTAAAATTTTCCTCATTTTATCCGAAAATCATCTTCCGTCAAGATACCCGGAGGCGAAAAAAGAAAATTTTGCGCGGATTTTGTCCGCATCGGATCCTTCGCAGGGAGTTTTAAATGGAAAATTTGCGGGAACCGTAAAAGACCCGCGATCGTCTCTTGACAAAATAGGTTGGTTTGGGTAAAATGGAAGAGATTTTCTTCGCAGATAGACCGGGGGTCCCCCCTTTTGAAAAGTGCCATCATCTGGTATAATGGGGAGGAATTTTGTGTCGTTGAGGCATTAGTTTGGGAGAGCCATGAAAAAAATCGCGCTTTTTGGAGCAACCGGAAGTATCGGCCGCAGTACGCTGGATGTCGTTGGCACCATCGACGGATTTTGTGTTTCCGCCATTTCAGGCCATCGAAATCTCGAGCTTCTTCATCAGCAGGCGGAACGTTTTCGACCGCGCTGGGTCATTTTGACGGATGAGTCTGCGGCCAAAGAATGGACCTGGCCTCTTCCTGCGGGAACGGAACTCTGCGTCGGAATGAAGGCGCTGACGGAGATCGCGGCAGAAGCGGAGATCGACATCGTAGTCTCCGCCATCGTGGGACGCGCAGGACTTGAAAGTACCGCCGCTGCGGCGAAGGCCGGGAAACGGATCGCGCTGGCGAATAAGGAAAGTCTCGTCGCCGGCGGAGCGGTCGTGAAGCGTCTCGCAAAAGAAAACGGGGCAGAGATCGTGCCGGTGGACAGCGAACACAGTGCGATCTTTCAGTCGCTTCAGGCCGGGAAACGGAGCGAACTGGAACGCGTCATCCTGACGGCCAGCGGCGGACCATTTTTCCGAATGCCCGACGAGGAACTCAAAAATGTGACGCTTGCGCAGGCTTTGCGCCATCCGACGTGGAACATGGGGGCAAAAGTAACGCTCGATTCCGCAACGCTCATGAACAAAGCACTCGAGATCATCGAGGCAAAGTGGCTCTTTGATCTCGATATGGAGCGCGGCGAGCTGGAAGTCATGATCCACCCGCAATCCGTCGTTCATTCCATGGTGGAATTTCGCGACGGTGCCGTCATCGCGCAGATGAGTCCCCCGGATATGCGCCTTCCGATCCAAAATGCGCTCACGTACCCGGACCGGATCGGCGGCGGACCAACACGGAGAACGAATTGGATGCAGGATCAGACGCTGGAGTTTTTCGCACCGGACTATTCACGGCCCAAATTTGATGCGCTCAAACTCGGCATGGAGACTGCTCTGCGGGGCGGAACGGCAGGCGTCGTACTGAACGCGGCAAACGAAATGGCTGTTGCGGCATTCACGCGCGGTGAACTCCGGTTCGACCAGATCGTACCGACGGTCCGCAAGATCGTAGAGGAACACGATTTCCGGCCGGGACCGACGCTGGAAGAGCTCACGGCTCTGGATGAAGAGATCCGGGTAAAATTCCGTACGCCGGCAAACTGAAAGTTCTGGAAAACGGAGCTTCGCTATTTTACGAAAAGAAACCATCATGGGCTTCAACCCTTCTGCCGAACTGCGTATCCGGCGGGACGCTGATCCCGGTCAAGATGCGATTTCGGGATAGATTTTTTAGGAAAGAATGAAATTATGGAAAATATGCTGATTTTAGCGGCATGGGATCTTGCCTTTTTCAAAGCGGTCTTTCTTTGCGCACTTGCGCTTGGACTCATCATTTTTATTCACGAGCTTGGACATTTTCTCGTGGCCAAAGCGTGCGGCGTCCGATGCGATAAATTCTACATCGGGTTTGACTTTTTCGGTCTGAAACTGCTGCATTTCAAATACGGTGAAACTGAGTACGGCATCGGCGTTTTTCCGCTGGGCGGGTACGTGAAGATGCTCGGGCAGGAAGATAATCCGGGAGAAACGCGCGAGCGTATCGCAAAAGCGAAAGAAGCGCAGGAAAAATTGGCCAAGTATCGTGAAGCGCTCCAGAATGGCCAGCTGCCTGGCGAGATACCGGGGGAGATCCTTGAGGACGGATCGCGGGAATCGCTTACGGAAGAAGAGATCGCAGATGCGGAGAAACGCATTCTTGCAGAGATCGAGGAAGCGGAAAAGCTCGTCAATGACCCGCGCAGCTACCAGGCGAAGACCGTTCCGCAGCGTCTCGCCATCATCGTCGCCGGCGTGACGATGAACGTGATCCTTGCGTTTCTTGCGGCAGTCGCGGCTTTCATGTTCGGTACGTTCAAGGTCCCGTGCGAGATCGGGCACGTGCACCCAGGTCAGGCTGCGTGGGAGGCTGGGCTTCAGCCGGGGGACAGGATCCTCCAGATCGGCGAAAATGAGATCACGTATTTTGAGGAGATCCAGAAAAATGTCGCGCTCGGCAATTTGGGAGAGGGACTTTACATCAAGTACCAGAGAAACGGTGAGATCCCGGAAGCGGTGAAAGCCTCGCCGAAAAAGTATGCGCTGGCGCCGATGCTGGGAGCGTCTGCGTCTGTGGTGCCGGTCCTTGGAGCCTCACCGGTCATTCCGGCCTCGCCGACTTTTTTGACGGATCGTGAATTGAAAAAAGGCGATATTCTGGCCGGCGTGAATGGACGGGAGATCCGTTCCAATCTGGAGGCGCAAAAAGCGCTTTATGCCGTGACGGGTGAAAACATGACGCTGAAATTCCTCCGTCCGTCTGCCGAGGCGCAGGAAAAACGGTTTGCGGAGCTTAAGAAACTGAAGGTCGACGATGAGGCGCAGCGAACTTTGATCGAGGAAGAGTATCGGAAGGGAGCGGAAGCGTTTGAGGTCGTGGTCGAACCGATGAAGGCCCGGCATCTGGGGATCGTGCTGACCATGGGACCGATCCAGTGCATTCGGGAAGGGGAATCGTCGCTGGAAGGGGCTGGCCGTGCGGGACTGAAACCCGGAGATCAGATCACTGGGTTTGAAGTCACGGTCGACGGAAAAGCGCAGATGGTGCGTGAGCTTGACCCGGTCAAACTGCCGTTCATGGTCCAGCAGGAAGCGAAACTGCGTGCCGAGGCGGGAGTGCCGACGCTGAATTTCGCGGTCTTGAAAAAGGAGAGCGGCAGTGAGGAAGTGGTCCCCGTCGAGTTTTCGCTGGACGTTTTCAGTGCCGATCAGTATTTCTTCGGCAGCGGCGAGGTACTTCCGGAAATCGGTCTGACCTACGAGATCCTTCCGAAAGTCGCGTCCGTGATGCCGGGCTCCGAGGCGGAAAAGAACGGCGTGAAGCCCGGTTTCGTCATGGGATCCATGAAACTGAAATTTGAGGAGCCAAAGAACGTAGAAAGTTCCGAAAAAGACAAAAAGACCGCGGAGTTTTTTGATGGGAAGCAGCCGACGCACATTTTCCGTGACGGTGTCTGTTCCTGGCCGATGGTCTACCACGGCATGATACTGCTTTGGCCGAAATTCAGTTCCTCGGTCGAAGTCGTCTTTAATGATCCGGAGACCGGGACTTCAAAGACGGTCGATCTGCCGATCCAGGAGTACGAGGATACCTGCGTTTACCATTTGGACCTGAATTTCGAAGCGCGCAGGATCTTTATTCAGGAGAGTTTCGGCAGTGCGGTCGTCAGTGGTGCAAAGGAGACCGGAAACGCTCTGACGATGGTCTACCAGATGCTCGGGAAACTCTTCTCCGGTCAAGTTTCCGTCAAGGGACTCGGCGGACCGGTCCTGATCGCGCAGGCTGCCTACTCTTCCGCGAAAGAGGGACTCGCACCGCTGCTCATGTTCATCTGCCTCATCAGCGCGAACTTGGCGGTCCTGAACCTCCTCCCGATCCCCGTTTTGGACGGCGGGCACGTCGTCTTCCTGCTTTGGGAAGGGATCACCGGAAAGGAACCGAACGAAAATCTCGTCATCATTTTGTCGTACATGGGACTCCTTTTGTTCCTCGGCCTGACGATTTTCGTGCTGGGACTGGATCTCGGATTCATTCCGCGATTCTAGATGGACCGTGGAGGTTTCAGACATTCAGACGGTCAGAGTTTCAGACGGTCAGAGTTTCAGACGGTCTGACTCTCCTTTTTGAAAGAAAAGACGGTCTGGACTTGGGGTTTTTTGTGAGAAGATTCCGTTTGCTCTTGGATCTTTCGCTGAATGTTTTTACGGCGTACAGCGTAAAATTGGGAGGCAAACGGAATTCCGAATTTTTAGAAGGATCTTGAAAATGCGTTTTCCCTTTTCACTCACGGCGTCCATGACGCGGCACATTTTGATTCAGGGACTCAAAGGGGTGAAGAAGTACCCGCTCGTTTTGATGCTCGAGCCGCTCTTCAAGTGTAATCTCCGCTGCGCCGGGTGCGGGAGGATCCGTGAGTATGCGGAGCACATGACGGAGATGCTTTCGGTCGAAGAGTGTCTGGATTCCATGAACGAGTGCGGGGCGCCGATCGTCAGTATTTGCGGAGGGGAGCCGCTGATCTATCCGGAGATCGGTGAATTGGTCCGCCGGACGGTCTTTGAGCAGAAACGGCACGTTTACCTCTGTACGAACGGTCTGATGCTCAAAAAGCACATTGAGGACGGAACGTTTCGCCCGACGAGCCGGTTTTTCATCAACGTGCATCTTGACGGAATGGAGAAAAACCACGACGCTTCCACTTCGCGCACGGGCGTCTGGTCCGCGGCGGTCGAGGGGCTGAAAGCTGCGGTCGAAGCAGGTTTCCAGGTCTGCACGAACACGACGCTCTATCGCGAATCTTCCGTCGATGAGATCACGGAACTCTGCACGATGCTGGAATCTCTCGGCGTTTGCAGCATGATGCTCGCGCCGGCGTACTCCTACGAGACGTTTGACGCGGAATCGCAGGGATCGCTTTTCCTAGTCCGCGAGGAGACGCAGGCACGTTTTCGCGAGCTGGAAAAGAGGCTGAAGGGAAAACGTTTGGCGACTACGCCGCTCTACATGGATTTTCTGACGGGGAGACGACAGCTTCCGTGTGCCGCTTGGGCCAATCCGACGCGAAATGTTTGCGGATGGAAGGGACCGTGCTATCTGCTGACGGACGCACATTACGCAACCTACCGCGAACTGCTGGAAAAAACGGCGTGGGAAACGCTTGGGCCGACCGGTTCCGATCCAAGATGCACGAACTGCATGATGCACTGCGGTTTCGAACCCGGTGCCGTTCTCGTGAGTACCAAAGATCCGATCCAGGGGCTGCGTACGATGCTTTGGCAGCTCGGGATCTTTTAAAACGGAAAAACTTCCGTGCGGAAAACGCCCGCGAAAAGAAATTTCAGCCCGCAGATGATGAAGACCGAGATTTTTGCCGATACTTTTCGGTACCGCGTATGGAGTGAGGGGCGCCAGTGTGCGGGAACGGCTTGCGGAGTGCGGGAACGGCTAACGGCTTGCGGAGTGCGGGAACGGCTCGCGGAGTGCGGGAACGGCTCGCGGAGTGCGGGAACGGCTTGCGGAGTGCGGGAACGGCTTGCGGAGTGCGGGAACGGCTCGCGGAGTGCGGGAACGGCTTGCGGGGAAATCGTGAATCAGAATTTGAGAAAGTGGGAAAAACGTGGCAGAAAATGAATTGACGAAAGCCGCCATCGGCTTCCTGACGGTCGTGGATGAAGGAGCTCACGGCCTCTTTGGGGGGTACCTGATCCTGAATCCAGCCGGGCGTCCGGTGGAGTTTCACTGTACGGCGGCGGTGAAGCCGAACCGTGCACAGGAGATCCTCTACGGGACGACCCTGAAGCCGTACCTTTATGGAGAGCAGATCGCGCGGACTCTCATAGAAAAATCGAAGATCCTGCCGCGGGCGGTCTGTTTCGATCAGGAATGTGCGCTTTGCGTGCGTCCCCTGGTTTCGATCCCTGCCATCCTAGTGGAAGACGCACAGGGGGCGGAATCGGTCTCGGAAGAGCAGATACTTTGGAACCGAAAGCAGATACTCTCAGCGCGCAGTGAGGACCATGACGACATTCCGGCTCTGAGAAAAGTGCTTGAGGAACTCGTCATCGAGTTCGATTTCATGGAGCCGTTCGAGCGGATCCGCAGTGCCATTCTTGAGGCGAAAAAAGCAAACTGAGCAGGCGGGCGGTTGGGCGCGTTTGCTGGAATTTGAATTTTTTGGAGAAAAAAAAGATCCCATGGACGAAATTCAGGTCCTGACGCTTGAGCTTCCGAAGACCAGAGTCAATGAACTGGCTTTGGGGTGGAATATTGCGATGAACCGCGCTCCGAAAGTGGAGATCCGCAGTTTCTCCGTTCAGATGCGCACTCCGCAGGCTTTGACGGTCAGGATCTCGCCGCCGAATATCTCGGTGAGCAGTTTCTATTTTGGGGATCCGGAGGAACTCTGTAAGCCGAATGAAAAGCGGGAGAAAAAGAACGGCGGACGCGGAGACGGGGAAAATGCGGACGGCGCAGGAAATGCAGCGGATGGAATGGGCACAAACGGCGGTTTTTCGGAAGAAGATTCCATTCTGCCGTGGGACGAAAATGCGCCGGGAAGTGCCGAGGACGACACGCTGGAGACGCCGGGCTGCCGATGCGAAAAAGCTCTCCAGGAACCAAGTGAGGAGGAACTTCTTCCGGACGGCGTGACGCGGGAATCTATGGCGGATCTGGATGGTGAGCTGGGCGGAGAAGACGCAGACGGCAGGGGAAGCGAAACGGATGCGGAAGACGCGGGGAACGCGGGGGATGCGGAGTCGGAAACGGAAGGTGACTCTGGAAACGATGCACTTCATCAGAGCATTCCGGAGGGGATGACGCACTTGCTTCCGCCGAAAAATCTCATCAAGCTGGAAGACCGGCTGCGCTACCTTCTTCAGCCGCCGCTTGAACAGCTCTGCACGGACAGGAATCTAGTCTTTCCGTTTGTGCCGTTCCAGTACCAGTGGGAGGGAGTCTCGTTTCTCTATTCCCGCGATGCGGCCATCCTCGCGGACGAAATGGGGCTCGGAAAGACGATGCAGGCCATTACGACGGTGCGTCTTCTTTTGCGAAACGGCGACATCCGGAACGTACTTTTCGTCTGTCCAAAACCGCTGGTGACGAACTGGAAACGTGAATTTGAAGTCTGGGCGCCGGAGATCCCCGTTTTAGTGATCCAAGGGGACCGCGTACGCAGGGAATGGCAGTGGGGGCTTCAGGATATTCCGGTGAAGATCGCGAATTACGAGCTTCTGCATCGTGACCGAGAGATCTATGCGCCGAAAAAGGACGGGATCCCGAAGCACTTTGACTTGGTGGTTTTGGATGAATCGCAGAAGATCAAGAACGTCCGCAGTGCGACGTCCGTAGCGGCGCGGAGCATTTCCAGAACGCGAAACTGGGCCATGACGGGTACGCCGATCGAGAATTCGCCGGAGGATCTGGTCGGGATCTTTGAATTCCTCTCGCCGGGGTACCTTTCCAGCGACATGAAGCCGATGGTCATGAGCCGGGCAGTCCAGGACTATATTTTGCGCCGAACGAAGGATCTCGTCCAGAAAGACATGCCGCCGAGACTTTACCGCGATGCGGCTCTCTGCATGACGCCGGAGCAGCAGGAAACGTACTTCATGGCGGAATCACAGGGAGCGTTGAGGCTCTCGGAAATGGGTGCGTCCATCACGATCCAGCACGTTTTTGAACTGGTTCTGCGTTTGAAGCAGATCTGCAATTTTGACCCGTGCACGGGGGACAGTCCCAAACTTCAGCGTTTGGAGGCGGATCTGGAAGAGATCGCAGCCAGCGGACGGAAGGCGATCGTTTTCAGTCAGTGGACTGAGACGATCTTCCGGCTGAGCAAGCATCTTCAGCGTTTTGGAGCGCTTGAGTACCACGGAAAGATCCCGCCTGCGCAACGCGATGCGGTCATTCAGAAATTTAAGACGTCGCCGGAGAATCACGTGCTTCTGATGAGTTACGCAACTGGGGCGGTGGGGCTGAATCTTCAGTTCTGCAACTACGTTTTTCTCTTTGACCGGTGGTGGAATCCCGCGATCGAGGATCAGGCGATCAACCGTGCGCACCGCATCGGTGTGAAAGGGGCGGTCACGATCACCCGCTTTTTGATGCAGAACACGATCGAAGAGCGGATCGACCGTATTTTGGAAGAGAAGCGCGCTCTGTTTGAGACCATTCTCTCCGGTTCCCGCGAGCAGCCGAAGAAGCTGGGACTGACGCAGGATGAAGTCTTTGGTCTCTTTAAGCTCAAGAGTCCCAAGGGGGTGATCGAGAAGATGTGAGTCTGAAGGAAATGGAGACGTTTCAGAATCGCGCTTTTCGGACGTAGCGGATGAATTCTTTTTCCAGTTCCTCGGCTGGGCCGAAGACTTCCTCAAAATCTGCGATCCGTTCTTCGTAGGAGTCCCACATCAAAATCGGTTTTTCGCCCATTTTTCGGACGTACTCAAGATACTGTTTAGGGCGGGTCTTGATGAGAAACCAGGTGAGTGTCCAGGATTCGGAGTAGGCTTCCTGCACGGTGTCGGAGCTTTGGAAAAGCGCGTCGTTCGTCAGGATCTGCTCCAGCTGACCTTCGGGACGGCGCGGGAGGTAGTTTTTGAAGTAGGGGAGCCAAAACGGATTGGGACGTCCGATCCCGCTCCAGCCTTTTTCGCTTTTCAGGTTGGGAGACTCGAAAAAGAGCGCGATCCCCTCATTGTACCAGCGCGGAATGTCGCCGTACCGGTTGGCCAGTCCGCGATTGTGCGCGAGCTGGTGTGCCGCTTCGTGGATGACGGTGGCGACCTGCTTTTCTGCATTGGGCCGCTTGAGGATCTCGCGCGTGAAGGTCAGAAAATTTCGATTGGCGGCGTTTCCGTCTGCGTCTTCCGCGGCAGCGAGCGTTTCCCGGCCGCTCAGGTCGCAGCAGACTACGCGGTTCGTCTGGAAACTGTAGTACGCGATGACGGAGCTTCCGACGGCTTCGTTTTCGGACTCGGCAAAGGCATGGTATTCGCTGCGGTTTGGGAAAATGATGCAAAAAAGCGGAAATTCCGGTTCACGGAGCGTCAGACCACGGTTCGTCCAGTAGTTCTCGAATGCGGTGTAAAGCCGTTCCAGAAGCAGACCGTTCCAGCGTGCGTACTCTTTGGAAGTTTTGAAAAAAAGGACAAAATGTTTGGTCTGGTGGACGCGGAATCCTTCCGGAAGGCGTTCCAAGTACGTTTCTGCGAGTTCATCCTGCGTCATGGGAACGAATTCCTGCGAGTTGCGCGTCGCTTTGAGGATCATCTCGTACTCGATCGGATGGATCGCGCCGTTTCGTTCCTGAAGGAGGAGGCTTTTGTCCTGTGCGACGACCAGAACGCGCCCGACGGTCGTGACGGGATCCGATTTCGGAGTTGGTTTCCAGATGACCGTATCGAGCGCGGAGACTTGAAGGGCGGTAAAGAAGCAGAACGTTAAACTCAGGATCCCGGCAATGGACCTGAAAGTGCGGATCCGGCCAGATGGACGGCGCGTCATTTTGTGTTTCTGCATTTCTTTCAGCCCTTTCTTTCGTTTTGAGGGTCAGTTGGAACTTTCGGTCAGTTGGAACTTTCGGTCAGTTGGAACTTTCGGTCAGTTGGAACTTTCGGTCAGTTGGAACTTTCGGTCTCTGTGTTTTCCGGCGCGAGCTGGTAAACCGACGGCAGTTCACGTCCTTGCTCGCAGTAGTCCAGACCGTATCCGACGATGAATTCATCACTGATCTCAAATCCGCAGTAGTCGATGGTGAGTTCTTTTTTGCATTTTCCGGGTTTGAAAAAGAGAGCGGCGATCCGAACGTCTTTTGCACCGAGTTCGAAAAGTTTTCTCCGAAGGAAGTGCATGGAATTTCCAGTTTCCACGATGTCTTCCACGATGACGACCGTCCGGCCTTCAACCTTTCTTGGGAATGGTTTTGAGGCGCGGATATTTCCGGAACTTTGCGTTCCCGTGTAGCTTGAGATGCGGTAGAAGGTCATGTTGTGCGGAATATCGATGTTTTCCATCAGATCCGCGAAAAAGAAGACGGCGCCTTTCAGGATGCAGACAAAAAGCGGGCAGGAATCTTTCAATTCCTCGTTCATTTGGTGTGTGAGGCGTTCGACGGCTGCTTCGATCTCTTCTTGGGAAATGTAGGGAACGAATGTTTTGTCGAGTATTTGTACTTTCATTTGTGTGGGATGGAATTGGAAATAAAAAGGAGCGCAGGCTGCAGATCGGTCCCACAGCCTGCATTCGGAGGGAAATTCTCAGAAACGATTGAAAACGATGCGCTCTTCCAGCGGTTTTTTTGCCGGGCTGGCGCCTTTTTCTGCCGGGACGCCGATGGGAAGGAGGACTTCCACGGACTGACCTTCCGGAACGTTGAGCATTTCGTTGAGTTTTTTACCGGTTTCGTTCATCATCAGACCGCCTTCGACCCAGACGGACGCATAGCCAAGTGCCGTGATCGCGAGAAGCATATTCTGGACGGCTGCGGCAAAATCTTCCACGTGGAAAGAGCGTCCCATGAAGACGTGGTCCGGACGTGCGACGACGGCGATCGCGGCTTTTGCGGTCTTCATCCCGGCGGGACGTTCGATCATTTCGCCAAGTTTCGCGAGGATCTCCGGATCATCGATCAGGACGAAAGAGCAGGTCTGCGCATTTTTCCCGGTCGGAGCCAGACGTCCGGCTTCCGCGATCTTCAGGAGGTCTTCACGCGGGACGGGAGCGTCTGTGTACGAGGCGCGGTAGGAGAAACGCTTTTCAATGGCTTCAAAAAGTTCCATGATTTTCCTTTCCTGAGGTTAAGATCCTGTGCGAGGATCGGTTTTCTGTCTTTCCGAAAGCGCGGGAAGGCAGATGAAGTGGAGTT
>SUVI01000071.1 GCA_015062085.1 Planctomycetaceae bacterium | reverse complement strand
GAGTGGATGTGGCAGTTGGAATTTTAAGATAGGACAGAGAAAAACGAAAGACTTGCGTCCAACGCATCTCAGAAACCTGAAAACTCCTCCAGACGGTTTGCCTGGAGGAGTTTTTTGATGCAGAATGGGAAAAGAATGCAGAGTCCGGCGTGTCCGGAAAAAATTGCCAGAGTCCCGGCTTTCCATAAAAAAAGCCCGCACCAAACGTGCAGGCTATTGAATGGGCAGGGTCAGGATCGAACTGACCACACCGGCCTTTTCAGGGCCGTGCTCTACCTACTGAGCTACCTACCCTTGAAAGAAGTCTTTCAGGCGTTTGCCTTCATCCCTCAATCATGTGACACAGTATACCACATCGCGTTTTTTTGTCAAGGGGGTGAAGCGGAATTTTTAAAATTTTTCCAAATTTTCTTTCTCACCCGTTTTTCATGGTATTTTCCTCTCGTTCACGAGAGTCATTTCCCTGCATTTTTCAGCGTTTTTCAGCGTTTTTCAGCGTTTTCTGCGTTGATGCACATTTTTCGGCATTCATCGTGCGGACGGAGTAAAACGAAAGCCCAGACGCCGGCGGCGGCAAGGAGAAGCACGAGCGAGACATTTTGCGAGATGCTCAGTCCCGTTCCGAACGCCGAGGCTTCATCCGTACGGATCATTTCGAGAATGAAGCGCGTGATGGGGTAAAGCGTGAGGAAAAGCGCAAACGTTTCCCCGTCGAATTTCTGTCCGATCCCCGACGCATGACGGCGGAAACGCGAGTAAAGCAGCAGTGTGCCGCACACGAGAAGCGCATTAACGCTTGAGTAGAGCTGCGTTGGATAGACTGCGAGGCTGACGGGGCCGGAAGACTCCAGCGTCGTCCAGGAGACGGTTTTTGTTTTTTCTGCCGTTCCGTCAAAGCGAGAAAGCGTCATTTCGATCTTTCCGCTCTGACGCGTTCCCCAGATGAGCGCCTGAATGACGGTCTCGCGTTCCGGCGTCTCGATCCCTTGGATGCTCAGAACGTAATCCCCGGCCTGGATCCCGTTTTTTGCTGCTTTACTTCCCGGAGAAACTGCCTCAACGAAAGTCGGAGCGGGAGCCGTTCGCGGATTTCGGTCACTCGCAAAGCGCATTCCGTGGTAGAGGTCATGCGGATCGAGATGGATCTTTCCCTCTGCGAGCTGCTGCTCAAACGGAGGACTTCCGGCTGGAAAATGCACGCCCCAGTGTTCATGCGCGGCATCGCACACCCCGCCGAAACAGCATCCGTTCAGAAAGCAGCCGAGCCGTCCCAGTGCGAGTCCCAGCATCATGCAGGGGGCAAGCAGATCCATCATTCGGAGAATGGAGAGCCGTTTCCAGAGCAGATAGACGACTCCGCCGAGAAACCCGCCGATGATGGAGCCGTACACGACCAGTCCGCCCTCTGGAATGTTCGCGATGTTGGCGAGCGTCTGTCCAAGTGTCGGAGCTTTGAACGAATCCCAGTACTCGATGACGTAAAAGAGACGCGCTCCTAAAATTCCCGGAATGCAGAGCCAGAACAGGATCTCCTGGATGTGCTGTGCCGTGAAGCCGTACCGCGGCGCCCGCCAGACGGCAAGACCAAAGGAAAGCAGGATCCCAAGGAGCATCATCGTACCGTAAGCACGGATCGGGATCCCTGCCGCACAGCCCGCCTTGGGAAGGAGCCAGCAGACAAGAAAGCCGCTGAAAAGCGCAAGCCCCAGCACTTGAAGACCTTCGGAAACGGATTTTTCCGGTGCGTATTTTCGATAGAGGAACCAGCCGGCAATGATGCCGATCCCCCAAAGGACCGCGAGGATCCCAAAACCAAAAAGCGGCAGACCAAAAATTTCGTACGGAATGAAAAAAAGCGTCTGGTGCATGCGTTCATCTCTTTTCTATGCAAGGGGACTCGGGAGATCTTCCCTGAAGGACCGCTGGATAAACCGTCAGTTTTCCGACTCGATCAGCAGATTGTCGATCAGCCGCGTATCGTCTACCCGCACTGCAAGTAAAATCGCGGCGGGAAGCTGGATCTCGTCGTCTTCCGCAGGCAAAAGCGTTTCCGGATCCACGATAGCGACGTAGTCCGCGGAATGATTCGGATGCGCCAAGATCGCACGGATCGCCGCGTCGACTGTACTTCGGCTTCGGCATCCGTCATGCAGGATCATTTCGCGGGCTTTTTCCAGACTTTGCGAGAGGCAGAGCGCACGCGTACGCGCTTCCGGAGAAAGGTACCGATTGCGGGAACTCATCGCCAAGCCGTCCGCTTCGCGAATGATCGGGCACATTTGGATCTCGATCGGAACGTTCAGATCCCGAACGAATTGGCGGATGACCTGGACCTGTTGGAAGTCTTTTTGGCCGAAAAACGCAATATCGGCCTGCGTCATGTTGAAGAGCTTCAGGACGACCGTCGCGACACCGCGAAAATGCGTTGGCCGAAACGTTCCCTCAAGCGGAAGCGCAGCACCTGCGACGTCTACGTAAGTGTGGAAGTTTTTCGGATACATTTCGTCCGCTGACGGCGTGAAAACGATGATGTTCTCCTTTTCGTTGACTTCTTCAAGCAGCGCAAGGTCATTTTCCAGCGTACGCGGGTACTTCTCGAAATCTTCGCCCGGCGCGAACTGCGTCGGATTTACGAAAATGGACACGATCGTCCAGTCGGACTGCTTCAGTGATTCTTTCACGAGCGAAATGTGTCCGGCATGGAGCGCCCCCATCGTCGGTACGAGACCAACGCGCAGATTTTGAAGATGAAGCGATTTCACGACCGAGTGCAGCTCCGTGCACTCACGCACGACTTGAGGTTTCATGATTTTTTCAACTTTCTGAAATGAAAAGATGGTTTTCTGAAATAAATTTTACCTGAAATGGAAACTTTCCAAACGGGCTGTCAAAAATTTACGGTCCATCCGCTGACTGCGGAGCAGTTTCACCGCTGAAGGCACTGAAAACTCACCGAAAAGCGTGACTTTCGGATCAGCTGGGCGGTCTTCGGATCAGCTGGATGATCTTCCTGAATGTTTCCGGCGATCCACCGTTTCGGCAGACCCAGCGCCGGGCGAGGAGCGGACATTTCCGTTTTCGGGAAAGTTCCAGAAGCTCTTGAGGCACTGCCTCCATGCTGTCCCAGAGCAGGAATGGTTCCCGTTCCACTAAGCGAGAGGCCTTTTCTGCCATTCCATCCATTTCATCCATTCCATTCATTCTGTCCATTCCGTCGGGTCTTTCCCGTTTTTTCAGGACCGAAAGCATTTCTGCGAGACTCTGTCCTGTCAGTGGATGGATCCTTTCCGGTGAAAGCTCGCACGCCGGCTCCAAAACGAAACGCCGCCACGGCATCATCGGGTGCGGCAGGACCAGGTGCGGTGCCGCATCCAGAAACAGATCGTCCCAAAGCAGAAGATCCAGATCCGCGGTCCTCGCCGACCAATGCTCCTCCGGACTCCCGGTCCGTTTCCGTCCAAATTCCTTTTCAAGTGCCAGCAGGTACTTCAAAAACCGCTCCGGCTTCCACTCTTCCGGGACGCGCATCTGAATGACTGCGTTCCAGTAGTCCGGCTCCGGTCCCCGCGGAAAGACAGTCTGAACGCCAGTCTGAACGCCAGTCTGAACGCCAGTCTGAACGCCAGTCTGAACGCCAGGCGATTTTTCGTCTGAAAGCGTCACGGCTCTGGTACGCAGGAGAGAGGAGGTTCGAACACCATCAAAATCCCGAGCCAGACGCTTTTCGATCTTCCGAAAAACCGTCTCACCGTCTCCAAGATTCGCCCCAAATGCGGCCAGTACGTCGTGCGTCACGTTCCGTTCCCCGCCGTTTCTGCTGCGTCTCCAGTTTTTACCGCAGCCGGTGTTTCTGCCGCAGCCGGCGTTTCCGTTTCACCGTGATCGTGCGGGCAGTTCGGGTCGGTGCACTGTGACGCGGAATGCGTTTCAGTTTCTGCCGCGTTTTCAGTTTCTGCCGCAGCCGGCGTTTCCGTTTCACCGTGATCGTGCGGGCAATTGGGGTCGGTGCACTGTGACGCGGAATGCGTTTCAGGTTCCAGGGTTTCCGCTTTTTCTTCCGCCTCGCGCTTTCTCTTTTCAGCCTCCTCCGTCGAAATGAAGACGTTTGCGTACGTGAGGTGGATCTGCTGGTAAACGTCCTCCGGAATGATGAAGTACCAGTCCGCGAAAAGCTCGTTCATTTTCTCGACGCGTTTGCGAGCGTCGGCAAGTTTTTCCTCGTAGATCCGATCCTCTTGCGCGTTGATCTCGATCAGAGCCTGATTTTGAGCCCGGTACTGTGCTTTGACCGCTTCATCGGCGTCTTCCGGCGGAGCAGGGGGCAGCTCCATCCGTTTCGGCTGCTCGATCCCCTGCGGGTAAAGGTCTGCCGTCAGGATCAGGTAACGGTAGAATTTCCGTCCGTTTCCAAGCTCAAGATCCTCAAGCGCCTCCTGTCCTGCGATCCCGCCGAAAAAGAGCCGGTAGACGATCCCGTTTTTCGTGTAGACGTGTACCTGTCCGTCCGTCGAGAAGAGGGAGTTCACTACGCCGTTTCCCAAATTCATTGGAAGGACGCAGAATCCGCATTTCTGGAGCATGAGATCCTGTTCCTGTGTGAGCTGGATATTTTCCGGCGTGCGAAACGCTTTCAGGATCCCTTCGGGTTTTCTCTGCACGCTCGCGATCCGCATGTCGGCCAAAGCCTGACTGACTTTTCGCAGCATCGGCAGATCCAGCGTCATTCCGGTCGGCATTCCCATGTCGCGCATTCCGTTTCCGAACATTCGGAGGTTGGAAACGAGGACCCAGTCCGGATCTTCCAAGTACTTCTGCTCGATCGAAAACTGCCCGCGGTGATTGAAGGCAGTCCCTTGATCCTGTGCATGAAGATCCAGCTGGCAATCCAGCGCAAAAAGACTTCCGATGTCGGAGGGCTGGATCTTGAGCAGATCGCGCTCGATCCAGTCAATGAATTTCGCGGACAGTTTTGAGGGATCCATCTTCACGATGTAGACCGGATTCTGTCCCCCGCGCCGAACGTAGTATTTCCCGCTCCCATCTTCCGTTTCATGGCCGAGGATGAGATCGAGGAGGACTTTTCCGCTTGCATTTCGGATGACGATCTGGTCCCCGCGTTCTTCCGGGGCGGCACTTTGCGAATCTTCCGGCTCGAGAACTCCGCATTTTTTCCGCGTCTCAGCATCCTCACCCACGACACGAAGCACTTCCAGACCGGAAAGAGCCGAAACGACTTCCACCATTCGGTTTTGCGCATTTGCCGGGTACCCGCTGAAAGAAGAAAGGATCCACTGACCGTTTACTTTGCGGACTTCCAGCCGGGCGATCCGTCCGCTTTTTTCTACGCTTGCGAGCGAAAGTGACGCGACGTCCATGACGTCATGGAGTTCGGGAAAAAGGACCTTTTCCACCATTTTTTCCGCCGTGAAAGTCTCCCCTTCCGGCCGCGAGAGCCAGATCGCCGGGAGGAGCGCGCAAAACGCAAGGACGAAAAACAAAAAAGTCTTCAGCGTATCGTTCGTGAGTTTCATGAAATTCAAATTCCTTACCCCAAAAATATTTTGGTGCGATCCGGTTTGCCGAGTGTCACCGCAGCTTGGCAGATCCTACGATTTTCTTAAACGTCCGGCGGAGATCCCGCTCCGTTCCTGATTTTTCCGGTAAATGAAGACCAGAAACGCGATGAAAAGCGGCAGGATCGGCGGCAGGAGCACTGCCAGAAGTTTCCGTTCATTCTGGATCTTTAGGATCTGCGTCTGAAAATCTTTTTCCATCCGTTCCACTTCCTTCTGAATGTTCGTCGTGAGCCGTGTGATGGTCTTCTGCATTTCGCTTTGACCGACGCTGAGGAGCCACTCGCGGGTCTCTTCCGCTTCACTCTGCGAAAGTTCACCGCGGCTGATCTGCTCGTTCAGTTTCGCGACTCGCGCATTCAGTTCCTTTTCCAGCTCTTCCTGCCTAGTCTCGAGCTGCCCCATGAGTTCCTTTTCTTGAGCGTCGAACTCTTTCTGGAACTGATTTCTGTACTGCTCGATCGTTTCGAGTTTCCGGTGGAACGGCTGGTGTTTGCGGATGGCGTAGAATCGGTTTTCGCCGCCGAGACGCTCCATGACGTTCAAAACGTAGTTGATGTTGTCGAAATCGGCGTCAGTCCCCATTCCGCCGGCGGAACGCATCTGCACGAAACCCTCGAAAAAGAGGTCCGTATCTGCCGTCAAAATGACGTGAAGCCCCTTTCGGTCCGTGCGGGCCGAGCGGATCTCTGCTGCGAGGATGTACGGGTGCGACGTGATCTCAAAATCTGTCTTCATGTTCAGATTCTGCGGAATGAATCCCAATTCCGGATTCCGAAACAGTTTCTTGTACGGAATGACTCCGGAGTGCGAGGCTGCCTGGATCAGCGGGGTCACGTTCACGTTTTTCACTGCCGGATCCTGCTGAATGTGCCCGGAGTAAAGGAAGACCATTCGGCGAAGTCCGCTGACTGCGGGGTCTTTTTCCGCAAACGGCTGCGGATCCAGTTCGTTTCGGTCGATGAACAGGAAGGGATCCGGACTGCGGGAGAATCGCGGAATGGGTCGGTATTTCTGCGCGACGACTTCCTCTTCGGAAAATTTCACGCCCAAAAGCTCCCAGAGTTTCTTTCGATCCGCTTTCGGCAGATTTCCAGCCATCATCGCCATGGCGTCCATCGGATCTCGGGAAAGCCTGCGCTGCTCGCACGTCGGCGTGAACTGACTGCAGAGCGGAAGCGGATCCTCAAAGATCGCCGTCGGCACTCCCGTTTCCAGAAGCGCGAGGAAATTGTCCATCTGGTACGGTTCCAGCGTGGAGGGCTGGACTGCCAGAACGACGTCGACCGTTTTGGGATCGAGCGGGTAGGAAGGATTCAGAGGCACGATCTCGTAGGATTTCCGAAGCTCGGCGATGATGGGACTGACGGCGCTTTCGATCGTCTCGCGGTCCATTCCCGCCATCGGCATCGCGCTGAACATTCCAAGCAGATTCGCGTCGGTCTGAAGCACGCCAAGCCGTTTTCTTTGGTGCGTCGCGGCCATCAGGAGCGAACGGACCATTTCGTATTCGACCGGCAATCCGCGCGAGAAAAACGGGATGACTTCCTGATTCAGTCCGCACGTCATCGCGACGCCGAGGTAGACGCTTTTCTTTTCCTGATTCCCGCGGACCAGAACGTTCACTTCAGTCGGTACGATCCCGAAGTTTTTCTCGACCTGCATCGCCTCATCCGTGAATCTCTCCAGCGAATGGAAATGCACGCGGATCTTGCTTCCGGCGCAGGTCTCAAACTGGCGCAGTGTCGATTCCAGATTCCGTTTCACCTGCGCGAACTCGCCCGGTATCTGCGGACTCAGATAGGCGTGTATCTCGACGGGATATTCCGGGTCGAATTCCCTCAAAAGCTGGATCGTCTCCGGGCAGAGGGAGTTGAGTTTCTCTGCCGTGCAGTCCTTCTGAAGGTCAAATCGATTGAAGATGACCGTCAGAGACGAAACGAGTATGGTCAGACACACCGTACGCAGCGCATAGTGTCCGGCCCGTTTCCATCCGGAATTCCCGCTGAACCAGTGACGCCGGCTGATGAAGATCATGCAGAGGTAGAGCATGACCAGCGCGATCGCGGCAAAATAAAACGCGGACGCAAACGAGATCACCCCTTTGCAGAATGGTGCGTAGCGAGCCTCGAAACTCCAAAATGCCATTCCTGAAGCAAATCTTTCCGGAAGGATGACTTCTGCGCACGCAGAAAAGACGAACGGCGCGTTCAAAAGAATGCCCCAAACGTAACCGATCGTGAGATTGTTCGTGAGGAAAGACGCCGTCATTCCGATCGCCAGCATTGCCATGCCGACGAACCAGAATCCGACGTATGTTGAAAAGAAAAGCCCGGCATCCGGCGTCCCGAGCGTAGAAAGTACGATGAAATTACACAGTGCCGAGAAAAGGAGCGAGCTGGAGTAGATCCCAAGACACGCAAGGTACTTTCCTGCCACGACATCCAGATCGTTCACCGGAAGCGTCAGCAGAAGTTCATCGGTTCCCTGACGGCGTTCCTCGGCCCACGTATTCATCGTGATCGCCGGCGCAAAAACCAGCATGATGAAGGGGAAAAAGGGAGTCAGCTGATCCAGATTCGCCAGATTATTGACGAAAAACGCATTGCTCCAAAAAGCCGCGATCGTGCTGAGAAGCACAAAAACGCATAGGAAAACGTACCCGGTCGGATTCGCAAAGTAGCTGAAAAAATTCCGGTAAAAAATCGCCTGGATCGCGTATCGATTCATGGTAAAACGTTGATTAAATTGAAAAATCCCTTTTGAAACCGTTTGTTTTTACTGCGGCACTCCCAATGCCGTGCGTTCTGCTCTTCCGGGCATTTTCAACGCACGTTTTTACGCACATTTTCAACGCACATTTTCAATGCACGTTTTTACGCACATTTTCAACGCACATTTTCAATGCACGTTTTTACGCACATTTTCAACGCACGTTTTCAACGCACGTTTTCAACGCACGTTTTCTGCCGAATGCCTACTTTTGCACGATCTCCGGCGTTCCCAATCCGCAGAAGTGCTCTTCGAGCGTCTTTCCGTCTTTCAGGAGATCCGAAACGCTGCCGTCGTATCGGAGCCTTCCTTCGGAAATGAAGAGGACCCGGTTCGTCATGGCTTCAACTTCCTGAAGAATGTGCGTCGAAAGCAGGATCGTCTTCGTTTCTCCCAGCGCGCGGATCGTTTTGCGCACTTCGCGGATCTGGATCGGATCCAGCCCGGAAGTTGGTTCGTCTAGGATCAGGACGTCCGGATCGTGAAGCAAAACCTGCGCCATTCCGACACGCTGACGGAAACCGCGGGACAGTTTTCCGATCGGTTTCCCTAAAACCGTTTCCAGCCGGCACATTTCGATGACCCACTCCATGCGTTTTTTCCGACTTTTCGGCGACAGACCGCGCACTGACGCAAAAAATTCCAGCAGACTTTTCGGCGTCATGTCTGGGTAAAGCGGTCCATTTTCCGGCAGGTATCCCAGATGACGCGCTCCGGAGATCCGGTCCGAATTCATGTCGAAACCCGCGATCCGTGCCGTTCCCGTACTGGGAGCCAGATACCCGGTGAGGATCTTCATCGTCGTGCTCTTTCCCGCTCCGTTTGGTCCCAGGAATGCCGTGACTTCCCCGCGCCGGATCTGAAACGAAACGTCTTCGATCGCAGTGAAGGGACCGTAGTATTTGGAAAGTCCCGATGCTTCGATCAGGACGGGCGCGTCTTTCGTCTGATTGGAAGATCCTTCCATGATTTCCTTTCTCTTCATCTTCCAGGCCTGCATTCGTTCCCAGACTCTGCCGGGGACTTCATTTTGTGTCGGCTGCCTGCTCGTTTTGCGGCTCGTGCTGCTGCTCGTTTTTCAGTTCATTCCGCTGTTCCGGAAGTCCTTTGAAAAGTTTCCTCTGGAGGGAGGCCTGGAAGGTGGTCCAAGGACTTGACGAATTCAGATCCTCTTCCAGAAGGTGGTGGAACGCCGCGAGTTTGGAATCCAGAAGATCGATGCAGTGCAGAGCCTGCGCTTCGACCGTCATTGGCAGCTTGGGGCTTCCGTACTCGTACTCACCGTGGTGGCTCGCGATCATGTGCTTGAGCTGAAACGCGAGCGCGTCGGGGAATTTCTCTCCCGTTTCGGTCTCGTACTGCCGAATTTTTGTCTCGAGCATCGAGATCCCGAGCGGAATGTGTCCCAGCAGCTGCCCGATGTCCGTGTACGCAAACTCCGGATCGCAGACCAGTTCCACGGTCTTTCCCGTATCGTGGAGGAACGTTCCAAGAAGCAGAAGCTCCGTGTCGAGATACTCGTACGAGTCGCCAATGAGCTTTGCCAGCTCCATCATCTTCACGACGTGCTCAAGAAGTCCTCCGCGGTAGGCATGATGATGCTTCACGCCGGCCGGGTAAAACGTGAACCGGTCCATGAATTCCTGGTCGTCCAGATAGCATTTCACTAATCCGCGAAGAGCCGGTCTCTGAATGGGATCCAGCAGACTGTGCATCGTCTCAAGCAGTTTTTCGACGCAGATCCCGGTCGTCTGGATGAACTCGGCTTCATCGACTTCTTCCGGTTTTACGCGGCAAAAGCGTTTCGCGATGAGCTGCATCGCTCCCTGAAAGACCTGTGCCTTTCCTTCGACCTGGAGGTAGTCGCCGTTTTCGAACAAATGGTAGATATTTTCATTCGCGTTCCACAGTCGGGCCGTGACCGTGCCGGTTTTGTCCGAAAGGTCGACTTGAAGGTAAAGCGCTCCGTTGCGATTGGGTCTGAGCTGTTTGTTGGAGGCGCGGAAAACTTCATTCACATTTTCCTGCTCCTGAAGCTCATTGATGTATTTTCTCGTCATGCCTGGATCCGGGATCTCTTTCAAATTAAATGGGAAAAGGGAAAATTCGTACTGTCTGCGTCTGCACGGTCAGCATTCGCTCGCGCAAAACAAAAAAACGTAAATCTATTTTAAACCGCGAAAGCATTTTTGCCAAGGGGGGAGGGGGCCGTCTCGCCCACTTTCTTGAAAATTCTTGCCGATTTTCCTCAAAAAAGCCTGAACGAGGGCATTTTCGTTCAGGCTGGAATGCTGGATCTTTTCCGAAAATCGTGCTTTCCGCGTTTCGATCTTTACCGTCTTTACTTTTCGGCCTTTACTTTTCGGCCTTTACTTTTCGGCCTTTACTTTTCCGCAGCCTCACGCAGACCGCAGCCTTCCAGACACTGTTCCGGCCAGTCGGTGGCGAAGGACTGCACGCCAAGCTCGATCAGTCGGCGGTACGTTTCCGGTTCATCACCCTGCGTCCAGGAAAGACTTTGGAAAATGATGCCGTGCTTTTTGACCTGCTCACCCGCCCGGCGCATGAAATCGCTTCCCGGGATGAAGGGGTCTTCCTGCGAAAGATCCGTTTTCACGTGGATCTGCAAAATGTCGATCCCCGCAAATCCGACCTCTTCCAGTTTGTCCAGCCGTGCCTGAAGCATCTTCTCCGAATCCTCTTTCGCAGCCCCCCAGGATCCCATCCAGTGGAGAGCCTTGGCCTTTGGCGCGATCTTTTTCCAGTTGACGATCAGCTCATAGTTCGTGCTGGCGAAAATGATCTGCTCCTGCACACCGTATTTCTCCGCGAGTTTGGCGATGAGTTCGGGCGTCGCACCTTTTTCATCGACGTAGAGAAGCCGTTCCGGGCGATCCTTCATCGACGCAAAGACCGCCTCGATTGTTGAGATGCGCTGCGTCGCGTACTCCGGCCCCATGTACGAGCCGACGTCCACGTTCTTGAGATCTTCCCAGTTCAGCTGCCCGATCGGTGTTTTCTGCATTTCCGGAGAGATCCCGCGTCCAAGACGCTTCAAATTGTTGTCATGGAAGGCGATCGCGACACCGTCTTTCGTCAAACGGCAGTCTGCTTCCGGGATCCCACCCATTCCCCACGCCCAGAGAAACGTCTCCAGCGTGTTGTCCGGCCGAACACTTCCGCCGCCGCGATGAAACTGGATCAGCACTGCCTTGGGACCGCCCGCCTGCGGTGGCGCAAACGGATCCGCCTTTTCCTCTGCACGCACGGCGGAAGAAAAAGACGAACTTGCCAGCAGAACGGACACGAACATCAAAAGAATGAAAGTTTTTTTCATGGGTAGGTTCCTTGATCTTAAATGAATTGAGCTAATGTCGATTTTTCAGAGGCTGGCAATTCGAAAAATGCCACCCTATTTTCAAAATACTATTTTACGGCAAAAAAAACGAAAAGTCAAGAATTAAAAGACGTTTCCGGCCAAAAAATGAAAGAATTTTGGAAGTTCCTTGAAAAGATCCAGACCGCGGCTGGGGACCGGCTTCCAACATGATCTCTGCCGCTGAAAACATGGAAAACGCACGGAGACACTCTGATTTTAAACACACAAAAGAGCGAAATGAAACGGCTCACATGGATTTTTTAGACTCTTTAGACTCTTTAGACTCTTAAAATTTTTCAAAAATTTCATTTGCGTTTTTTCGTGTTTTCCGTGAAATTCGTGTCAGGAGACGTTCACTGCCTTTTTCCTCTCTCTTTTCCGTGTGTTTCTGCGACTCTTTTGTGCTCTCAGTGGTAAAAACTTCGTGGTAAAAACTTCGTGGTAAAAACTTCGTGGTAAAAACTTCGTGGTAAAAACTTCGTGGTAAAAACTTCGTGGTAAAAACTTCGTGGTAAAAACTTCGTGGTAAAAACTTCGGCCGTACGGAGAGAGAACGTACGGCCTGAGCATTTTTTCGCAAATTTCCCCAGCAAAGAGAAAAAGCCAGTTTACTCTGTCCGTTCCTCTTCCAGAAACTTCGAGAGGATCGGGACCATTTCTTCCCATTTTTCTTCGATGAGGTAGTGTCCGGCATCGTGGAAGGGGTGCGTCTGCGCGTTTGGGAAAAATTTCTGAAAACGCTCCATGAACGCCGGAGTAAAACACCAGTCCTTCATTCCCCACATCAGGCAGACCGGATAGTCCCGGAACTGCGTCAGGCCGTTTTCTACTTCGCAGAGCGTTTTCCAGCTTCTGTCCCGCGGACTCATGGGAATGTCATGGACGAACTCGCATGTGGCGCGCCGTTGGTTCCAAGACGCATACGGAGCCAAAAGTCCTGCTTTCACTTCCGGAGCAAGCGGTTTCTCGACGGCCATCCAGACCGCTGCGCCTGCGAAAAGATTGAATCCCTGGATCGCTAGGCGTCCCAGACCCGGTGTCCTGCACAGCGCGATGCGGAACGGGATGCGCGCAAACCGAAACGCCCCGGTATTGCAGAGCGCGAATCGTGTAAAACGTTCCGGATCCCGGACTGCCGTTCCCATTCCAATGGCTCCGCCCCAGTCGTGCGCCAAGAGCGTGATGTCCCGCAGATCCAGAGCTTCGAGCAGTGCCGTCAGATCGCGGATCCGCTGATCGAGCGTAAAGGCGTACTTTCCATTTCCCGGCCGGGACGAGAGTCCGCATCCCTGATGGTCAGGAACGATGATGCGGTACTTTTCCCGGAACGCGAGGACCAGATTTCGCCAGTAAAAAGACCAAGTCGGATTTCCATGGACCATGAGAATGACCGGCGCATTTCGCGGACCTTCATCCAAATAGTGCAGACGCTGGTCCGTACCAAAATCGAGAAAATGGGACTCAAACGGATAAAGGGAACGCCAGTCTTTCATGATTTTTTGGATTTCCGAAACCAAAACGGTCAAACCTTAAAACGTAGCCAGTGCGTCTGCTTCATTGGAGCAGATGGTGAAAATGCGGTCCAGATTCATCATCGTGAACAGTTCGCGGATGTCCGGGGTGATGTTGCAGAGTTTCAGCACACCGCTGCGGACGGCAACTTTTTTGTAGAGCATGATCAGCTTGCCCAGCGCGGCACTGGAAAGGAAACCGACGTTCGAGAAATTGAGGAGGATCTTCTCGTAGCCGTTCTGTTCCACCAGAGCGAAAAGTTCCGTACCCAGCTCGTAAATGTTCATATCGTCCACGATCCGGTTGTCGAGGAGATGAACGACGCAAATATCATTGACGACATTGATGGAAATGTGCCGAAGGTCCGACATGAAATAAACTCCTTAAAGTCTGATTGGGCAAAAGCGGACGGCTTTGCCGGTTCGTTAGTGTTCTGATTCTGAAATTTCTGAATGCCGCCGAACGAAACTGAGCGTTTCAGCCGGCTGGGAAATATGGTACGCGGCAAAGTTCCGGATCAAAGAGCCGAAACGTCGTCGAAGTCTTCATCTGCAGTGATCTGCATCTGCGGAACGGATCCTGTTTCCGGGACGGCGGCAGTTTCCGAGACCTCTTCCTTCCGAAAACGCTCAGGAAGCGGATCGGTACGGAACTTTTCGAGTGTGACTGCATTCCCAAGCGCATTGAATTCGACCGACGACATAAACGAGCGCATGAGTTTGACTCCGCGGCCGCACGGACGTTCCAGAAAATCCTCAAGCGTCGGGTCTGGAAGGGCGTCAGGATCAAATCCAGGTCCTTCATCCAAGATCCGGGCAAGAAAATGGTCCGGCGTAATTTCGAGATAGACCTGCACTCCCAGACGATTATTCGACTGATTGCCGTGGCGGATGGCGTTCACCAGCGCTTCCTCGAAAGCAAGCTGGATCGCGAAAATGTCTTTCTGCGACCACTCAAAATCCTGAAGCTGAAGCACTACGCCGTCAAGGATCGCGTGTCCTGCCTCTGTTTTGCTGGGAATACAAAAATCTTTTTTCCAAATAAACTCGCCAACCATGCTCATACAAATTACCGTTTCTTTCCAATTTACCGATCATGGAATCTCTGAAACGTGCCGGATCCGGGGATCTTCTGAACTTTTTTCCCGAAAAAGAGGGAAATGTTCCAGAATTTCTCCGGAATCGACAGAAATCCATTTTCTTTTTCGGTCAAAATTCCTTTTGTCTTGAATTTTCCCCATTTTTTCCGTTTTAAGCAGCATTGGGAAGCCGGATCTTGCAATTTTCTGAAATTTTCTTTTTCTGCCCGGTATACAAAACGGCAAAATTTGGTATAATGGGAAAGGATTTTGTTTCGTTTTCTTCTTTGGGGAATATTGATGCCGTTTCCGGAAAAAGAACCGAGACCGGAAGATGGAACGGAAGAAAACGGGCTTCTGAAAAAGTTTGAGAAGACCTTCCACCTGTTAGGACGTCCGAATGCCGGCTCCTGACGCACGCACACAGGAACAGACGCATGAAATTGAATTACGAAAAACGCGGTACCAGTCCGACGGTCCTTCTGCTGGGACACGGTTTCCCTTTTGACCGCCGGATGTGGGAGGCGCAGCTTGCGGGACTTTCCGATGAGTTCACCGTCCTAGCTCCCGATCTTCGCGGAATGGGGAAAAGTGCTCCGTCCGGTGCAACGCTTACGACGATGGCGGACATGGCAGACGATCTTGCGGAGCTGCTCGATTCGCTCGGCATCGAGAAATGCACGTACTGCGGACTTTCCATGGGAGGGTACGTCGGACTGGAATTCTGGAGCCGGCACGCAGCGCGTCTGGAACGCTTCATACTCTGCGATTCCAACGTCCGCTGCGACACGCAGGAAGCTGCAGCCAACCGTCTTTTGACGGCCGAAAGGATCGAAAAAGAGGCCTCCTGCGCCTTCTTGACCGAGGGAATGAAGAAAAATCTCATGACCGACGCGACGCTCCGTGCCGCCGAGGATCCGAACGGCGTCTATTCGGTCTATCACCGCATGGTTTCTGAAAACTCACCCCAAGGCGTCGCAGCCGCAGCCCGCGGAATGGCGCAGCGCCGGGACTTCACGCAGCTCGTGACGAAATTCGAGATCCCGGTCCTCATCCTGACGGGGGAACTGGACGTGCTCTCACCACCCTCCGCGATGGAGGAGCTTGCCCGTACCATGCCGGAGGCCGAACTCGCCGTCATTCCGAATGCCGCGCATCTCGCTCCGATGGAGCAGCCCGAAGCCGTCGATCGGGCGATCCGCGCATTTCTCCGAAACTGATCTAGGGGCTCCGCTCCGACATTTCGCAGCGTCCCCATTTTTCGTAAAAAAGGAAACTTTCATGAGCAAAAAGAACTCCAGCAGTAAAAAAGCCGCCAACGCACGTGCCAACGTACGCAGAAATGCCGGACAGAACGGCAGCCGAAACGTTTCGCAGAACGGGAACTCTCAAGTTGCCGCGGATCCGCAGGGACGCAGACGCCGTTACCATCGCCGGGCGACGGTCCTTCATGCATTCACGTTCATCACCTGCTTCACGCTGTTCATCTTCTTTTCTTTCCGCATCGCGAACCAGCCGCTGATCGAAATGCAGCCGATCGGTGCCGAAGGGTGGATCCAGGTGACGGATCCGGCGACGGGGGCATCCGAAAAGAAGGAATTCTCCGTTTCTCAGGGAGCTGCCTGTGAGCTGGCGCAGCTCATCGATTCGACGGAATCGACTTTCACGACGGAGAAACTCCAGAAGTACGGCGAGATCCGCTTTGCATTCATGCGAAGTAGAAATGTCCGAACGTACTTCATTTCACAGAACGGCATTCGGGATTCCAAGGGACTCAAACGCCACAAAGAGATCGCGTTCGAGACCGTGAAACAGATCGTTCTGGAAGAAAAAGCGGAAAAATAGTCTTCCTGGAAACTCCAAAATTTCAATTGGTCCATCCGGCAACAGGTACGCAGATGCTGGATGAGCCGTAAATTTGCGAGACGGAGGGGGGTGCCTCCCTTTACAAAAAATTCGGGATATGGTAAAATCAAAATCAGGAAACGGCTGAAATTTTCCTCTGGGACCGTTTCCAGTTTCCATCCGCCTGAAATTTTAAAGGAGTACTTCATGTTCAGAAAATGTACCCACACCGTCTCCCTGTTCTTTGGTATCCTCTCCGGCATCGTCTTTGGAACGGGACTTCCTCTTGAATGCCTGTGTGAAGAAATGGAGCCGATCTGCATGACGGTGAACGATCTCACTCGCGCGACTGGCGATCCCTCCATCCAGCTCATGTCGAACGGCTCGACGCACATTCCGATCTGGTCGCTCTCCGGAAAAACTCCCGGACAGTCCGTCGCAGGGATCATCCCGAACCTTCCCAAAAACTGCGCAGCCGTCAAGATCGAGATCCTCGTGACGACGAATGAACGCGGCGAAACGGAGCAGGAAAATACCGCGCCTCTGGAGGACGTCTACCGGGTCCATCTTTCCCAAATGGCGAGCGATGGACCGTTCACATCCGGGTACGTTTGCGGAACTCCTGTCCGAACTCCGCTTCCTCCGGAACCGTTCCGCACGCGTACGATCCAGCTGGAGACCCGCTATCCCGTGGATCCTTCCCTCCCGCTGACGATTCGGATCCAGCGCGAACCCAGTGACCCGGCCGACACGTTCACTCGGCCCGTCGGACTCGCAGCTGTCCGCGTGACTCCGCTTCCGCCGATATCTCCCGCTCACACCGTTCAGGACGCTCCCGGATACAATTCGTGGCCCGTCATGCAGTCGCTCGGCAGCAAACTCGTCTGCGTCTACAGCCGTGGGACCGCCCATTCCATCGGTGAAGGAAAACGCGGCGTTTACGCACGGACCTCCACTGACGGCGGAAAGACCTGGACCCCCGAAAGGCTCGTCGTGAACGCTCCGGAAGTCGGTGAAGTCACCATCGGAAAAGGACTTGACGAAAACGGCGCCATGCTCCTCTGGGTCCGAAACGTGGGGCCCCAGGGATTTAGCCACGATCTTTACCGCTCGACTGACGGTGTCCATTTTACGCACCTCGTTCGTCCGGAACTCGATCCCATGCCGATCCAGATCACCGACGTCTTCTCCGTCCCCGGCACGGGACTCATGGCTCTTTGGTTTGCCGGGAAGTACAGTGACGACGCAAACGACAATTCGTGGGGGACGCTCGTCAGTACGGACAACGGCGCGACCTGGACGCAGAATGTCGTTGAAAGAGGCCTCACGAAAGCTGATTGGCCGACCGAACTGTCGGCGGTGTTCCTTGGGGATGGAAAGATCCTCGCGATCGGGAGGACCGAATTCGGTGAAAATTCGACAAATCAAGCACAGTTCCAGCTCACGTCAACAGACTCCGGCAAGACATGGACTCGAAGCCGTACGAATATCGGCGAGGTCCGATGCTCCACGCCAAGTCTGATCCTCGACCCGAAAACCGGTCTGCTGAGTAACTACTACTACCATCGCGGACGCGGGATCCTCCTCCGACGCAGCGTAAAACCGGAGGCCGTCTTTACCTCCCCGCTCAACTGGCCGGCTCCGGAAGCCGTCGCGGAAGGAAGTACCGTTACGTTTGACTCCGGAAACGTGAATGCCGTCGTTCTTGGAAACGATCATGCCCTGGCGTACTATTCCGGGAAATTCCCGGATACCGCAGTCGTCGTGAAAGTCGTTGCGCCGCCCTCCAAATAAAACATCAAAACATCAAAACATCAAAAAGTTTTTGAAGAGGGAGTCTGAGGGAGGAACGATTTTCAAAATGTTCCTCCCTCACGAGCGTTCATGACATGACGGGCAGCCAGATTTCTCCCGAAGGGTGAAATCGCGCGTGGGACCGCTTGCGCCGAAAATTTCAGCTGCCGAGAACACAGAAGATCCGCAGAAACACACTGAAACAGAAACATCAAAAAGTTTTTGAAGAGGGAGTCTGAGGGAGGAACGATTTTCAAAATGTTCCTCCCTCACGAGCGTTCATGACATGACGGGCAGCAAGATTTCTCCCGAAGGGTGAAATCGCGCGTGGGACCGCTTGCGCCGAAAATTTCAGCTGCCGAGAACACAGAAGATCCGCAGAAACACACTGAAACAGAAACATCAAAAAGTTTTTGAAGAGGGAGTCTGAGGGAGGAACGATTTTCAAAATGTTCCTCCCTCACGAGCGTTCATGACATGACGGGCAGCAAGACGGCTCTCGCAGAGTGCCGTCGCGCGTGGAACCTTTAGCCCAAAAACTACTCCACCACTGAAATCACAGACGGTCCGCAGAAATACACAGGGAAACACGAAATTCTCAAAAAATATTCACTCGTCCGTTCTTGACATCATGGGCTGATCGATATTAGAAACATTCAGAATAGAAA
>SUVI01000070.1 GCA_015062085.1 Planctomycetaceae bacterium | reverse complement strand
GGGAGCTTTCGGCATTTTATCGGCGATCCGCAGGTCCGGCTCATCGGATGTGAGGCTGCGGGAAGGGGGATCGATTCCTTCGAGACCGCCGCGACGATCAGTACAGGAAGGCTCGGGATCTTTCACGGGATGAAATCGTATTTCTGTCAGGATGCGTATGGGCAGATCGCGCCCGTTTATTCGATCTCCGCAGGTCTGGATTATCCCGGGATCGGTCCGGAACACGCGAATCTGCACGATATTGGGAGGGCGGAGTACGTGCCCGTGACGGATGAAGAGGCGGTGAATGCTTTTGAACTCCTTTCCAAAACGGAGGGGATCATTCCGGCGATCGAGTCGGCGCACGCTGTCGCGTATGCGGTGAAACTGGCTCCCGCCATGGAAAAAGAGAAACTCATTGTCGTGACGATCTCCGGCCGCGGCGATAAAGACTGCGCATCGATCGCAAGATACAGAGGGGAGGAGATCCATGAGTAATTTAAGGAAAGCATTTGAAAAAGGGAAAGCATTCATTCCGTTCATTACCTGCGGCGATCCAGATCTGGAAACGACGGAGAGACTGGTGCGTGAAGCCGTGAAGAACGGAGCGGATCTGATCGAACTGGGGATCCCGTTTTCCGATCCGACTGCAGAAGGCCCCGTCATTCAGGGCGCGAATGCTCGGGCTTTGGCTGCCGGAACGACGACGGATAAGATTTTTGATCTTGTGCGGAAACTCCGAAAAGAGCTGACGGTCCCGCTTGTCTTCATGACCTACGCAAATGTCGTGTTTTCCTGCGATGCGGAACGTTTTATCCGGACCTGTGCCGAAATCGGGATCGAGGGGCTGATCCTCCCGGACCTTCCGTTTGAGGAGAGGGAAGAGTTTCTCCCGCTTTGCCGAGAATACGGTATTGCGCTGATCTCCATGGTCGCGCCGACGTCCTGCGGAAGGATCGCCATGATCGCTAGGGAAGCGGAAGGGTTTCTTTACGTCGTCTCAGGTCTGGGAATCACCGGAATGGGAAACAGGATCTCTGCGGATCTGGCTTCCATCGTGAAGGCGGTACGTGAGGTCTCGGATATTCCGTGTGCTGTTGGAGTCGGGATCTCGACGCCGGAGCTGGCTGAAAAAGCCGCAAGTATTGCAGATGGGGTGATCGTGGGATCAGCCCTCATGAGCCGGGTCGAAATGCTCGGCCGTGAGGCTGTTCCGGAGGTGGGAAAATTTATCAAGAGCATGAAAGACGCCCTGCTCCGTCTCTAAAGAAAATACAGAGGCGTTCCGCGTACCGGTATTCCGTGTGTATGGCAGAATGAGCCTGTTTTTGAAAACGAAATCCTGCCGGGAAAAAATCGCGACAGGATTTTCGTTTCGTTTCATTTCGTTTTGCTTCGTTTTCTGCGAGGTATTTCGCTGGGATCACTGGACCTTTTCAAGGAATCCGGCAAGCTGTGCGATGCGGTTCGGATTCTGAAGTTTTTTCATCGCTTTCGTTTCGATCTGGCGGATACGCTCACGAGTGACCCGGAAAATTTTACCCAGTTCCTCCAGTGTGTAATTGTATCCGTCTGTCAGACCGTAGCGCATCCGGATGATCTCGCGTTCTCGGGGCGCGAGCGTCATCAGGACCGCCTCCAGTTTGTCGCGGAGCATCTCATTCGCTGCGACTGCCTCCGGTTTTTCTGTCCGCGTGTCGTTCATGAATTCCATGAAACAGTTATCGTCATTTTCGCCGATCGGACGATTCAGACTGATCGGATTTCTGGAGAAACTCTCGACTCTGCTGAACTCTTCCAGCGAGATATTGGACGCAAAAGCCGTCTCTTCCCGGGTGGGTTCCCTGCCGAGTTCCTGCTGGAGACGCTGCTGTGTGTGACGCATTTTCGTGACCAGATCGATGATGTGGACCGGGATGCGGATAGTACGGGCCTGTTCGGAGATCGCGCGTGTGATCGCCTGACGGATCCACCAAGTCGCGTACGTCGAGAATTTGAAACCGCGGCGGTATTCGTATTTGTCCACGGCACGCATCAGGCCAGTGTTCCCTTCCTGGATCAGATCGAGGAAACTCAGACCGCGATTCCGGTACTTTTTCGCTACGGAGACCACGAGACGCAGATTGCCGCGCGTGAGCTGACTTTTCGCTTCATCGTATTCTTTCGAGATCTGCTTCATCGACGCGACTCGTCGTGCGAGACCTTCCGGACTGTCGTGCGTGAGCATCATCAGGTCAAACAGTTCCCGACGCAGCTGCTGACGCCGCATCGAGGAGAGACCGCGGCTGTTTCGCAGTGCGCTGCGCAATGCCGTCATCCGATTCGAGAGCTGCTCGACCTGGTTCATCATTGCGTAGATCCTGCGTGTCCGGAGACTCAGTTCTTCGACCAGCCGGAGCATTTTCCGACGTGCATTCAGGAACTGTTTTCTGGCGTGTTCTTTTTCCGCGGGCGTGCTCGTTTTCGAGATCAGTGTTCGGAACATCACGCAGCTTCGGCTGGAAAGAACGTCGAGAGTCGCGAGGTTTTCCGGCATTCTCGCCATGATCTGATCCTTGCGCAGCTCTTCGGTAATGGAGACCTTGATCGTCCGGTCGAATGGAAGCGTGCCGCGATGCACTTTTTTCAGCGTGTTGATCGTATGACGCATGCAGACCCGGCTGTTCAGGATCGCGAGACGGAATTTTTTGCGCAGACGTTCGATCTTTCGGGCAAGACGCATCTCTTCCTCACGCGAGAAAAGCGGGATCTCTGCCATTTGCGACATGTAAGTCCGCACCGGGTCAAGTCCGGAACGGGAAACGTTGTCTTCCGGAAGGTCGTTCCAGAGGTAATTCTCCCCTTCATCTTCGTAGTAATCATCTTCGTCACGGAGTTTTCCGGAGGTGAGAGGCATGTCGGAGGGGTAGTCCTCCGTATCGTCGATCTCCTCGATCGCGGCGACCGAATTCTGATAGATCGCCCGGTCTACGGCTTTTTCACTCAGAAGAATGCCTTCTTTTTCCAGCAGAATGTTCAATTCCTGCATCTCCGGCTCGCTCAGATGTTCACCTGCCAAGGAATGCTTGATCTCACTGTAAGTGAGGTATCCCTGCTGCTTGCCGCGTTCCACGAGAGGCTGGACTTTGCTGTCAAACAGATTCACGTTTCCTCCTTGTATCTTCCATGATACTTTAGGTTCCAATCGAATGTACCGTTCCGTTTTTCACCCTTTGGCGATGCCCCCAATAAAAAACGGCCGGTGTGTCTGTCTCCTGTGTGAGGTGCTGAAACTCACGATTCCTGACTTGCGGAACGGATCCCGTATTTGCGCTGCTTTTCCTGGATCAGCTGTTCCAGCAGGTCAAGTTTTTGATCCCGATTCAGTCCTGTGGAATGGAAGATCGAAAGATCCTGCGGCTTCCGGCTCGTGAGGTAAAATTGCTCAAAGCTGGCCATGACGGCGTCCAAAAGCCGTAAAACTTCTTCTTCCGTTCTCTTTTCCTGATTCCAGATCGAATCCGCTTCCGTCTGGATCATCCACCGCTTCATGGTCTCTGATTCAAACGAAGTCAGTAAAAGCGTGAAATCGGCTTCCTTTCCTTCGTCCGCCATTTCACACATTCTCAAAAAAAGTTCACGTGCCGGCACGTACAGAAACCGTTCCGGTGTCGTGCGGCTGCGAACCTCCGGCAAAAGGGACGGCCAAGCGAAGAGGATCTCGACGATCTCCTTCTCCCAAGCATTCATTTTGCCGAAAATCGCCCAGTCCAGCTCGTCTGCATGCAGATCAAAAGCCTCCTGAGTCAAAAGTGTCGGAGTCTGGGAGTAATCGGTTGCCGTCAGTTCCGGAAGGGTCCATGGATCCTCTTCTAACGTGCCGGCATCTCCCGCACCGACGGAACTCTGAGGACGGTTTTCTGTGAAAACTCCCTCAAACTCCGGTATATCGTCAAAAAAAAGTTCTTCATCTCCCGCGTAGGCTTCCGTCTCATCCAGCCGAAAATCAGCCGGCCGGTCCGAAGTGCTCTGCGGAATGGGACGCTTTGCTGTGATCAGTTCGCGGATTTGACTCTGCGCTTCCCGCTGTTCCTGCCATTGGGAACGCATGCGTGCTTCATGGCGTGTTTTTTCGCAGATCTCACGAAGTTTCCGACGCAAAAAATCTTCAGAGATCGAAAATGAAAACGCTAACTGCTGAAGCATCTTTTCTTCCCGGAAGGAAAGTACGCCAAAATCATTCCCGCCGGAACGTTTCTTTCCCTGCGCTATCAGTTCCAACAGTTTCTCGAGCGCCTGTTCCGACTGATGGATATTGTGAAAATCCAAATTGCGCGTATGCAGAAGGAACGCATGCGTCAGCGCGTCGTTCGTGCGGGTCTGAAGCAGCTCCTCAAACGCCTCTGCTCCGTATTCCGCCAGGTATTCTGCCGGATCGTTCTCTTCCGGAAGCGTCAGGATCTGGACGTCTGTCTTCTCGGCAACGAAAAGTTCCAGGACCTGAGCCGCTCGCCGCTGACCTGCTTCATCACCGTCCAGGACCAGATAGATCGTATCCGCGATCCGGTTCAGCATGCGAATGTGATCCACCCCCAAAGCTGTACCGAGGACTGCGACCGATTCCGTAAAACCGTACTGGTGCGCAATGATCGTATCCGTGTATCCTTCCATGACTAGGACGCGCTTTTTCTTCTGGATGGATCTTCGCGCAAGGTCCAGACCGTAAAGGAGACGGTGCTTCGAAAAAAGCGGAGTCTCCGGTGTATTGAGGTACTTCGCCGACTCGTTCATCGTCGGGATCCCAGGAATCACGCGTCCGCCGATTCCGACACTTCGGCCGCGTGGATCGTGGATCGGAAAGAGCAGCCGGCCGCGAAATCGCTCAAAATACGATCGCCGTTCCTGGGAGTACCCAAGATAACCAGTCGTGCAAAGGTCTTTCACGAGCTCTGGTTTGCCCCCTGCTCTGTTTTCCAGCCAGTTCCACGCATCCGGCGCAAAACCGATGCGGAATTTTTCCACATTTTCTGCCGAAATGCCGCGCTCTGCCAGATAGATTTTTGCAAGGTGTGTCTCCGGCAGAGACTTGAAGTATTCAAAATACTCCGTTTCTGCCCAAAATGCCGCCTCATGAAGCCGCTTTTTTCCTGAATAGGAAGAAATTTCGTCGTTGCTCTCTGTGGCAGAAGGAGAGGCATTGGCTGCTCCATTCGCCCCCTTGCCCAAAAATGGACTGAGCGTCTTTTGGTGAGAATGACGTTTCGCCGACGGCTTCGGCAATTCGATTCCCGCACGTTCCGCAAGCATTTGAAGTGCTTCTGGAAATGAGACATTTTCGATCTTCATCATGAAGGAAAAAATGTCGCCGCCGTCAGCACAGACCCAGCAGCGGAACGTCTGTCGTTCCGGATCTATCTGTAAACTCGGTTTGGAATCGTCATGCCAGGGACACAATCCAACGTAGATCCTGCCTTTCGGCGTCAGCTGGATGTATTCCCCTGCCAGGTCCACGATATTAATGGCCTGACGTATTTGCTCTTTAACTTCGAGCGAATATCCGTATAGCAAAACAAGCCCCCCCGATTTTCTATAACAGCCCTATAGTATAGAGCAAAATCGAAATTTTTGCAAGATGGGGTTTTTAAAACTTTAGCGTTTTTTATAAATATTTTGAAATTTTTTAAAATTTTTTATTTGCAGGCGTGAAAATGGGACAAATGGGGCAAATAGCTTGATTTGACGAAACGACCCATGTCGCGACTTTTCCACGATTTGAATCTTGTCTCGTTTTCAAACTTTAAGATATTTGTGAATCTAGGATGTATGGGGTGAATGGGGTGTTGTGACACTGTGTTTCACGTGAAACATTCAGGCTCATTCACGTCGAAGAGAGGCACCCGCTCCGCCATTCTGTGTTTGGTACCATTCGATCCACCTCGCCTGGTCATACATAAAATTCACTTTCGTGATTTTTTTGAGCGCTTCCAGTACTTCCGGATTGGTCTTTTTCTGGGAAATTACTTGCACAGAACTCCCCATCGAAAATCCGGTCCCGCTCCCGCCTGTCGAAGAACGGCCCATCCCCGCGGTGGTCTGACCATTCTGGCTGCCAGTTACGACTTGAAATTTGTGGGTCGTTTCCAGTGCCTGGATCAGGGCTGGAACTGCTGAAGGATCGTTGAGTTCACCAAGTGCGTGACCCGCGTAGTTGATCTGCGGGTGTGTCGAACGTTTCGGCGAAAGGCGGGAGATGAAGTACTCCGTTACGCCTGGACCTGCATTCGGTTTCAGATTGTCCAGTGCCGTCAGACGCAGTTCTTCGATCGGATCGTCCACCGCGATCTCAAGAAGAGCGCTGATCGACGTTTCCGTTCCGATCCGTCCCAAGCATTTGATGATGATCTTCTGCACTCCCGGACGTTTTTTCTCCGACTTGTACGCCTCCAAAAGTCCCGTGACGGCCTTCGGATCGCGAAGATTTTCAAGTTCCGCCAACGCCGTTTCTTCTTTCGCGGTCCCAAGCATCTTGACCCATTTTTTGATGCTGCCCGTGAGTTTCCGAGTTTGGATCTTCTCTTCCGCCTGCTTTTCCAAAAGCTCTTTTTCCTGGATCGAGACCCAGCGCCCTTTGTATTGGACCTTACCCTGATCTTCCATCTCTTCGTCCGAGGTCCGCCACTCGCCGTCGATCATCTTTTTAAATCCAAGCGCGCGCCGTGCCGTCACGTTTTCCGGATCCAGTTCCAGGACCCGCTCATAGTGTGCTTTTCTCTGATTCAGCATCTTGTTTTCTGCACACCATCGGGCAAGTGCAAGATTGCCATCCACGGTATCCGGCATTGCGGAACGTTTCGCTTCGTATTCCTCAAATGATTCCGGACTTCCTTTTTGCTCGATCTCTTCGATCTCGCTTTTACTGATAGTTAGCTCGATGCCGTCGGTGGTACGGAAACGATAGACCAGATCATTGTCTGCTGGAGGGACCAAAAACTGCCCCTGAAGCCGTCCCCCTCCCTTCAGGACCAGGACGTCTGCCGCTGAAAGTTCCGAATGAATAAAGAGTCCAAAACTCATAAACACAGCAGCTGTGAGGCTCTGTCTGCAAACCAATTTCCAAACAGTCTGATCAATATTCTGTGTATGAGCATTAACGTTCGGCATCTTTTACCTCATTTTTTCATATCTGATCTATCTTCACGATTTCCCGTTTTCCGCTGTGTGGAGGATCTTCAGAATCGCCTCGGCAAGCTGGAGGTCTGTTTTGTCCGTGATCTTAATATTCAATGAGGACCCCTCAACTATGTGGACCGTATGACCGGCCTGCTCCAAAAGCATTGCGTCGTCAGTCGTCTGAGCAGATCTTTCACGCAGTCTCGAAGCATAAACTGCCTCGAACCAGTCGCGCCGAAAAACCTGAGGTGTCTGTGCCCGCCAGACACGAGACCGGTCCAGAGACTGCACGATGATGCCGTCAGATACGCTTTTGATTGAGTCCGCCAACGGAATGGCGAGGATGGCGGCTCCCGTCTGTTCTGCTGCCAGAAACACGTTATCGATCCAGCTTTCCAAGAGACAGGGTCTGGCTGCATCGTGGACACAGACCTGATCGCAGGAAGGATCGATTGCCGCGATCGCATTTTCGATCGAATCCGCACGTTCCTTGCCGCCTCGAACGACTGTGATCCTGTGCTGCGCAATTTCTCGCTGGAATCGAGCCAGGACATCATCATGATCTTCAGGCGAAACCGCAAGGATGACCTGACCGACATCTTTTCGACTCCAGAAGTGACGAGCCGTCTGAAGCCAAACTGCGCAGCCGCCCAACGGGGCAAAAGGTTTCTTGTATCGAATGTCTCCAAATCGGCTGCTTTTTCCAGCTGCCGGAAGAATGACGCAAAAACGGGCCATGTGCTGCTCCTAGCTGACCTATCCGGTATATTTGAAAATAAATTCAGAAAATTTTATGAAATTTTCCGGTGTGGGTACTTTTCATTCTTCGTCATTTTTATTAAAATAAAGTCAGGAGTTTTTTTGACTAAATTTATTCCGCAGAATTGGTGAACCTTCGCCCTTTTGTCTGTTGGGAATAATCGTTAAAATTAAGAAAGGAAGAGCATGTTAGGAAATCAGGAACCTTTTCCAGTAAAGGTCGCACATAGCCCAGACCCCGACGACGCTTTTATGTTTTACGCGTTGGCAAAAAACTGTATCGAAACGGGAAGGTATCAGTTCACGCACAAGCTGGTCGACATTGAAACGCTGAATCAGCTTGCTTTCACTGGGCACTATGAATTGACGGCGCTGAGCCTCCATGCCTATGCGCATCTGCATGAAATCTACATGTTGTGTCCGTGCGGTGCCAGTATGGGTGACAATTACGGTCCAATGATCGTTGCGAAGGAAAATTTTACTCGTGACGAGCTGAAAAAGAAGACCATTGCCGTTCCCGGAACGCTTACAACAGCATTTCTGGCGGCCGGAATGTACATGGATGGTCCTTTTGACTACGTCGTGGTCCCCTTTGACCAGATACTGGACTGCGTTGAGGTTGGAAAAGTCTTGGAAGGCGAAAATGCAGGCCGTGAGGTCGCTGCCGGACTCATCATTCATGAAGGTCAGCTGACGTATATGGATCAGGGACTCAAACTGATCGTAGATACGGGCGTTTGGTGGATGGAAAAGACGGGATACCCCCTTCCTCTCGGAGCGAATGGGATCCGTAAAGATATGGGGATGGAAAATATTCGCGAGATCAATCGCCTTTTGAAAGCGAGTATACAGTATGGGCTCGATCATCGCCAGCCTGCGATCGAGTATGCACTTCAGTTCGGCCGAGGACTGGATCTTGCACTTGCAGATAAATTTGTTGGAATGTACGTGAATGACTGGACTCTCGATTTTGGTCCTCGCGGTCGTGAATCCGTACGCCTTCTGCTGGAAAAAGGCTTCCAGGCCGGTTTGATCCCCAAACTTGTCGTGCCTGAGTTTGTGGAGTGACCGTACTGCTGCACGATGCCTAAACAGTTTCACGTGAAACAAAAATTTTAAAGAATTTTGGAAAAGTTTCGCGTGATACCCTTGACAATTTTTAAATTTGATTCAAAATTAAGTAAAAGGACTGGAACAGTTTCCGATCCGTTTGCTTTTTCGATTTTACTTCTCAATCAAAATGGAGATTTCCTATGCCAAACATTCAGCCTATTAATGGTATTCGCTACAATCTTGGTCAGGTCGGCGCACTTTCTGACGTCATCGCACCTCCGTACGATGTCATCAGCCCGGAATTCCAAGACGAACTTTACGCCAAGCACCCGAACAACTGCATACGCCTTATTTTGAACAAAACGAATCCCGCGGACGATGAGCAGGACAACCGCTACACTCGTGCCCGAAAGATCATGAAAAAATGGCTTGACGAGGGCGTCCTTTTCACTGAAGCGGATCCTGCGATCTACGTTTACTACCAAGTTTTCGAATATGCAGGCCAGACCTATACGCGTAAAGGGTTTATGGCGGGTCTTGAAGTTCAGCCTTTTGGTCAGGGATGTGTTTTCCCGCATGAACAGACCCATGCCGCAGCCAAAGCGGACCGCCTGATGCTCACCACTGTCACGAAAGCACAGCTCAGCCAGATCTTCGGACTTTATCCTGATCCCGAGACGGAAGTTCTGGGCGTTCTCGAGAAAGCGATCGAAGGTAAAACTCCGTTGGAAGCCGTTGATCATCTGGGCGTCATCCACCGTATGTGGGTCGTGACGGATCCGTCGGTGATCGCAGCAGTTCAGGATAAGATCGGTAAAAAACCGCTCTTTATCGCTGACGGACATCACCGTTACGAGACTTCCTGCAATTATCTCGCGCAGATGAAGCAGCAGGGAATTTCCAAAGATCATCCCGCGCACTATGTCCTCACGATGTTTGTGGCTATGGAGGATGAAGGCCTTGCCGTTCTCCCGACGCATCGTCTTTTCAGCGGCGTCGAGGCTTTGGATTCTGACCAGCTGATCGAGAAACTCGGTGAGTGTTTCACGTGTAAAAAGGCCGGAATTGGTCCAGATCTTGCCGAAACGGTTTGGGAAGACATCGAAACACTCGATTCCCAGGATAATATCGCCCTCTATACTGCGAAAGATGATACCTGGACCATTGCGACCATTACAGATGCCGGTCGTGCAAAAATGGCCGAAGACGGTGTTGCTGCTGATCATTCGGAAGATTGGCGTGATCTGGGAGTCAGCATTCTTCACAAACTCGTGATGGATACCCTCCTCGAGATGCCGAACGCGCCGAAACCGACCTACGTCCACCTTGTTTCGGAGGTCGTCGAGGATCTCAAAGCGGAACCTGGAAAGTACCAGCTTGCTGCACTCGTAATGCCCGCGACAGTCGAAAATATCAAAACTCTTTGTCTCGAAGGGGAACGGATGCCGCAGAAGAGTACCTACTTCTATCCGAAACTCCTCTCCGGCCTGGTTTTCCGTTCTGTTGAAGGTAACTGATCAGGAGTCACTCATGGGACAGATCATCAGCATCATGAATCAAAAAGGCGGTGTCGGTAAAACGACTACGGCGATCAATGTCGCTGCATGTCTTGCACGTGCCGGCAGGAAGGTGCTGCTTATGGATCTGGATCCACAGTGCAACGCAACGAGCGGTCTGAACCAGAAGTCGCTTTCTGCTCACCCGCTTGTTGCTGATGTATCCTGGAGCAGCGCGGTCATCTCGACAAAGATCCCGAACTTCTTTCTGTTGCCGGGATGCCGCAGTTACAGACAAGTTTTGAAACTGCATGATGGAAGTACGATACCGTCTGAGAAGCTCCAGGAAATGCTTACTGGAGTCCTTAATTCATTTGATTACGTACTTCTGGACCTTCCGCCGGCAGTTTCACCGCTCTCGGAGACGGCTGTCATGATGGCATCTTTGGTCCTGATCCCGATCCAGTGTGAATTTTACGCGATGGACGGTGTCGTAAAGATGACCAGCATGATCCCTGCCGATAAATGGTTTTCCTGTGGGATCCTGATGACCATGGCGGATGTGACCCTTGAGCTCACAAAGGAGGTGGAATCCGAGATCCGAGAGCATTTTGGAGACATTGTGTACCAAACGTTCATTCCTCGTGATGTTTCCATCGCAGAGGCGGCCGGATATGGAGTGCCGGTAATCGAATATGCTCCGCGCTCCCGCAGCGCACGGGCGTACATTGAGCTAACTATGGAGATTTTGGAAAATGAGCAAGAAGAATAGGAAATTGGGGAGAGGACTCAGTGATCTTTTGGAACAGAAACGGATCCATGAAGAGGAGGAAAAGCGTCTGCTCGAGGAGAGGTCCGGATCAAAGGACACTCTACCTTCAGCAAACCTTTCTGAGCCATTAGAGACGTCCCTGGTCGACGAGAATGAGGAATATGAAGGTGACGACATGCCATTTCAATATTCCAAAAGCGGGATCTTTTCGGAAATAGCGGAATTTCCATCAGAACTCGACGAGGAAAGTTTGGCTGAAACTCAAAATGAGTCAACATTACTGTCAAAGAGCGGAACTACTGTTTTGGACTTTCCGCATCAGGAAAGTTCTGGTCCAAAAACCTTGATGGATTTTGTTTCGGAAGAAGAACGTGAGGCACTTCCAGAGAAGTTGCCCGCAGAGGCCAGTACGTTTACGGCCGGCAATACAGCATCACGTCAGGAAGACCTTGCGGCTGTGGATCGTATTTATAATATTTCAGTCTCGCTTATCGATTCCAATCCATGGCAGCCTCGTGAGATCTTTCAGGCGAAAGAGATCTCCGAACTTGCGGAGAGTATCAAGATACATGGTCTTCTTCAGCCGATCGTTGTGCGAGAGGTGAAAAACCGTTACCAGCTGATCGCTGGGGAACGCCGTTTTCGTGCTGCGATGAAATTGAACTGGACGCAGGTTCCTGTTACGATCGTGGATGCTACAGATCGTGAGATGGCAGAACTCGCTTTGATCGAGAACATTCAGCGCAAGGATCTGAATCCGATCGAAAAAGCTGCCTCCTTCCAGAAATATCTTGACGAAAATCACTGTACACAGGAAGAACTTGCCCGCCGGCTTCAGATCGACCGATCGACGATCTCCAATCTTGTACGTCTTCTTACGCTTCCGAAGGAGATCCAGCAGATGGTGACGGATGAGCAGCTTACCCAGGGGCATGCCCGTTCGCTTCTCTCCCTGACGACGACGCAGGATCAGACAGCAATGGCGCATCGTATTGCAGATGAAAAACTCTCCGTTCGACAGACTGAGCAGATCGTTTCTGATTGGAAAGCGAAACCGATTATGGAACGCCGTCAAGAGTCGATCACCAAAGTTCCGACTACCTCGTCAGGAAAGGAAAAGAAGGAAAAGAGCGCAAATATACTTGACCTAGAACGCCAACTTCAGGATTCGCTTGATCTGAAAGTCCGGATCACTGTCAATCCAGCCGGGAAAGGAAAGCTGGAGATCTTTTTCAGCAATAACGAGGACTTTTCCGCATTAATGGCTTACTTTCGATAAAATCTTTGCCGGGTATTTCACGTGAAACCCGGCTTTTTAAAATCATGAACAATTTTTTGAAACGTTTTGGTCTGGATACTTTCATCCTTTTACTTTTTGTTTCGATCCTTGCAGCCTGGCTATATCCGGCACCTGGAATCGATGAGAGTTTTTTTTCTCTCTCAACGGCCGCAAAATATGGAGTCTCCGCGGTTTTTTTCTTTTACGGTGTTCGGCTGAATTGGAAGAAGATCTGTGAAGGGCTTGCGAATTACCGACTGCATTTAGTCGTGCATTTTTCGACGTTCTTGATCTTTCCGCTGATCCTGCTTCCGCTGACGTTCTGGTTCACTCAGAATGCGGATGCCAATACGCGCTGGCTGTGGTATGGGGTCTTTTTTCTCGGAGCCTTGCCATCAACAGTTTCATCTTCAGTCGTAATGGTCAATATTGCGCGCGGAAATGTACCTGCAGCGATCTTTGATGCGGGAATCTCCAGTCTTCTCGGTGTTTTTGTGACGCCGCTTTGGATGCAGATATTCGTTGGTGCGTCAGCGGGCGGCCAGCCGATAGGCGGTGTGGTCACAGACCTAATACTGTTGGTCATCGTACCTGTCATTTTAGGGATCAGTCTTCACGGTGTACTTGGCGCTTTTTCACAGCGTTATGACAAGATGCTTCGGCGATTTGACCAGAGTATCATTCTCACGATCGTCTACACATCTTTTTGTCATTCATTTGCGAAGCATATGTTTGACGGAATGTCTTTGCGGACACTGATCTTGCTTTCGATCGGCATGATCGTCCTGTTTTTTACAGTTTATTTTCTTGTCGCAGGAGTTTGTCGAGTTCTCCATTTCAATCGTGAGGACCGGATCACGACACTGTTTTGCGGGTCTAAAAAATCGTTGGCTCATGGGGCTGCAATGTCGAAAGTCATTCTGGCAGACCCACAGCTTGCGGGCGTTCTCCTTTTGCCGACCATGCTTTATCACGCGTACCAATTGATCATTGTGAGCATCATCGCGCAGCGTTTTGCCAAGGAGAAGTAAGCCGTTCCACGTGAAACGTAAAAACGCGAAAACAAAAAAGGAAGCATGACGCTTCCTTTTTTTCGAGTCTGTCTTTTTTTCGAGCCGGTTTGAACTTCACAGTTTAAATACGCACAGCGCTTTTCTTTCTACTGTTCGATCACAGTTCGTCTTTCGACGTTTCCATCCATTTTTTAAGTATTTCAGGTTCAAAGAAACTTTCTGTGATGGTTTCGATCTTACCGGCGTCGCATGCTTTTGCGATCTGCGGTTTGATCGGGAGCTGAGCGAGGATCTCCAGTCCGTTTTGAGCAGCGTATTCAGAAAGTCGGCTTTCCCCGTAGATGAAGATCTTTTTGCCGCAATCATCGCACTCGACCCAGCTCATATTTTCGACGATCCCCAAGACAGGAACTTTCATCATTTCAGCCATTTTGAGTGCTTTACCGACGATCATGGAAACAAGCTCCTGCGGCGAAGTCACGACAACGATCCCGTCGACTGGGAGGGACTGAAAGACGGTCAGTGCCACATCTCCTGTTCCTGGCGGCATATCGACGAACATAAAATCCACGTCGTCCCAAATCACATTCGACCAGAACTGTTTTACGACCCCAGCGATGATCGGACCGCGCCAGAGAACGGGATCCGAGGGATCTTCCAGGAGGTGGTTTACGGAGATCAGCTTGATGCCGGTTGCAGAAATTTCCGGGAATATTCCTTGGTCGCATCCTTGTGCATGACGTTCCGTTCCGAACATTTTGGGAATAGACGGACCAGTAATATCCGCATCGAGGACCGCAGTTTTCCAGCCTTCACGCTGTGCCATGCTTGCAAGAAGGCCCGTCACGAGCGACTTTCCGACGCCTCCTTTTCCGCTGACGACAGCGATGACTTTTTTTACACTGCTAAGTTCGTTTAGGGCTTCCTTTTCAGGGGCTTGGTGACGGCTCGCGCAGTCTTTGGAGCAGGAACTGCATTGGTGATTGCATGATTCTGACATAAAATAGTCCTTTCTTTAATTGAATATTTTAAAATTCTGATTATTAAAGCTCGATCGATTCCCAGTATCCATGAGAGCCGATTGAGTTCCATAAATTCTTGATTTTTTCGCATTTTAGCCAAGATGTTGCCATACTTGCAGCCGGTTCATTAAGAATGAGGCCGACTGTTCCTGTACGGTGTCGATCGAGGATCCATTGCAGTGCCGTTTGAAGACGTTCAAAGGCATTTCTAAAATGTTCACCATTGGGCGGCATTACTGTGCAGGGATCTTCGAGCATCTGACGATAGATCCTAGGGTGGTTACGGCGGATCTGTTCGACCCGCATTCCTTCCCAGAGTCCTTGATTCTGATTTTGAAGGCCTTTCAAGACCTTTTGCGGGATCCCAAGCTGTTTGGCGATCTTTTCGGAGGTCTCGCGGGCGGAAAGGCTTGGAGAGGAATACAGCTGGGCGATATTCTCAACATTCAGCTCCTGAGCCAGCTGGACGGCCTCTTTTTTTCCGGTCTTAGTCAGCGGGAGGTCCAGACTTCCGTGTAAATGCCGTCCTTTATCGAACGCTGTTTCTCCCGGACGGATGATCAGGATCCGGAATGTTTTTTGTGTCAATGAAGTTTTCGTCAGATACTTTGACGAAAATCTTGGAAGTATAGTCATGTATTTTCCTGTATTTTAAAGGTATGGATCCATCCATTTCCTGGCAGGATAGTTACTGTTTCAGTGTACGATCCAGTTTTTCGAACTGTTCTTGGATCGAGTTTCCGCAGAAGATCGCTGTTCCCATCACGAGACCTGACGCACCGCTGTCTCTGCAGTCCGCGAGAGTGTTTTCATTAACGCCGCCATCCACACTCAGGAGCATACCTGAAGGTGCCCAAGAGCGCAGCAGCGAGAGTTTATCTTTGGCGCCCGGATCGAATTTTTGACCTCCGAATCCCGGCATTACGCTCATGACGAGGACATTGTCGCAGTGCGGGAGGCAGGGTTGCAGGAGTTCCACATCCGTTTGCGGAATGATCGACAGACCGGCGGCGCAGCCGAGGGATCGGATCTTTTCCAGTGTGGTTTTTGTGCGATATTTTAAGTTTGGGATCTGTTCCTCATCCGCCAGGAGGCAGCCATTTCGGGCAAAATTTTTCCCAGGCGATTCAAGATCGGCCATGGCTTCGAGATGGAAGGTGATGCCGTCTGCCCCAACTTTACGGAACGCTTCAAAGTAGGGTTCCGGGTCGGAAAGCATCAGGTGAACATCTAGGACCAAATCGGTCGTTCTGCGGACAGCTTCTACGACGGGCAGTCCAAAACTGAGATTAGGGACAAAGTGTCCGTCCATGATGTCCAAATGCAGACCTTCGGCTCCCGCACGTTCCAGCTCGCGAATATCCCGTTCAAGGTTCGCAAAATCGCAAGCCAAAAGTGAGGGAAGGATCACACGTTTTCCCGGTAAGGCAAGGGTCTGGTACCGGATCATGGGCGAGTTCCATTCGAGCATTAAATTTCCTCCAAAGGTTAAAGTGGATCATCAACATTTTTATTATAGCATATTTTCAGAGGATCGAAAGAGAAAAAGGAGATATTTGTTGATCTTTCATGAATAAGATGAGGTTTTGGTTTGGTATAAATGGGTCATATTGGAAAGGTGGGATATTTGGGATGTTTGGTTTGTTTCTGTTGTTCCGAAATTGAAGAGAAATTGTGAAAATTTTGGAATATTTTTTGAAATTTTAAGTTTCGGGACTTGACGGAATGAGAAAGGTGGATAATAATAGAGAAACTATAAGAGTTTGTGTTTCAAACGCAGAGTTGAAGCGGGTCGAGGCATGTGCTGGAAGCGGCAAGTGCGGCGGTCCAGTTACGCTGTGTTTATCGGCAATTAATTTTAGGGGAAACGATAATGAAAAAAATCACGATGATCTTTTGCGGTCTTGCACTGCTGGTTTCTGTTGGATGTGGTCCGAGCAAACCGGATCCGGTCCTTGTCCCGCCGTTTGATCCGGGGGCGATCGCGTCGAAAGCGATGGAACTCTACGACAAGAACGGTGATAAAAAGCTGGATGCGGATGAATTGAAAGCGGCCCCGTCAATTGCTTATTCGGCCAAATCGATCGATACGGATGGCGACGGCGCAGTCAGTGAAGCGGAAATTTCTACGCGAGTTCAGGCATGGATCGAACGTAAAGTTGGCTTGACCTGCCCGAATCTGAAGTTTGAAGACAAGTCGCACAAGCTGCCGAAAGACTGCAAAGGCAAGAATGTCGTTCTGACGCCGGATCCCGTCATGTGCGGTATCATCACGAAGGCGACGACTCCGATTCCGATCGGTGACAACGGTCAGTGCAATCCGACGACTCCGGATAACCAGGAAAATCTTTCCGGTATGCCTTACGGTTTCTACAACATCGAGATCGAGGGGACCAGCTACAAGAATCTTGGTATCGAGGTCTTTGACGATGCGAAAGACATCGATATGGATTCCTTTATCATTACGCTGAAGAAGGGGAAATAGTCTTTGGCTGAAATTCAGAAAAAGGGTACGTGCATTGCGCGCGTACTCTTTTTTCATTTGATCAGATGCAGAGTGCAGCAGCAGGCTGGTGGCGGAAGTGGCAGAAACATCGAATAATGTGAGAGTGGGAGAGGTCTCAAAGGCCCGCGTCGTCTGTGATTTTCTCTGGAGTTTGATGGGGGTCGCTTTAATGCACGCGGTCCTCCAGTTCTGGTTTTATCCGCAGATGAACCGCATCTATGGTCCGGAATGGATGGGGAAGATCCTTTTTCTTGTCTCGTGGGTCTCGGTTTTTGTGATGGCTTTTGGTATCGCGCTGGACAATACTCGCCTCGTGACGCGATTTCGGTTTCATGCGGAAAATGGGGATTTTAATCTGCTCCTCATCTTTTTTTCCGGAATCGCTCTCCTTTGCTGTTTTCCGGCACATCTCCTAGTTTTCCCAGAAAGCAGTCCGTGGGTGTTTGCGCTTTGGGTGATACTTACTCTTGTGCGGTTCTATTCGGCAGTTGAGTTTCGGCTGACGATCAACACAAAGGGATACTTTGTCTATCATGCGCTTTTGGCGCTCGGATATGCCGTCGGAGCGAGTCTTATGTGTCGAGGTCTGGATTGGATGTGGGCATTTTGTCTCGGAGAGGCCGCGGCGTTGGGATATGCTGCTTTTGTGGGAAAAATATACCGTCCGCCATTCTGGAAGCATGAGAATCTGAAGAAAACATTTCATAGTGCGATGACGCTTGCCGGAGCGGGACTGTTGAATCAAGGGGGACAGAATCTCGATAGGATCGTGCTTCCAGTGTTGGTGGGAGCGCTGGCGAATACGCAATTTTACGTTGTGTCGCTACTGGGAAAGATACTTTCTATGTTTACCGCGCCGATGAACAGTGTGCTTATCAGCTACCTCTGCCAGACAGACAAAAAAATGAGGCGGAAGGATTTTTTGCTTCTTAGCGGCGCTGTTGTGATGGTCGCCGGCGTTTTTGGCGGGGGGTGTTGGATCGCGACGCCGTATTTTCTCCGTGTTTTTTATGCGGATCTTTACGAACGCACGGCATCGCTCGTCTTTATCGCGACCCTTGGACAGGTCGTGGGATTCTCGTCGATGCTCTTGCTGACAGCGGTCCTGACGGTGACAGAGGAAAAATGGCAGCTGCGCATCCAGGGGATCTATGCCCTGCTCTTCATCGTGCTCGCGGTGCCGATGACGAAAATGTGGGGACTTTGGGGATTTGCAATGGCGATACTTTCAGCAAACAGCGTGCGATTTGGATGCGCTTTTGTGCTTGGGTTTGTAAAAACCTCTGCGGAAGATCATCCGAAAAAGGGACGTATCCTGTAAATTTGCAGCGTGAAACAAGAAAAAATAAAAAAGTTAAAAATGCGTTTGGTTCGTAAAAACACGGGGTGCGGCGTTGGTTTTGGGAGGTCGGTGTCGAGAAATGTTGAAAAAAAAGGCGGGACCCCCCTTGAAGGATTTTCAGAATGTGTTATATTATCTCGCATCTTAAGTGAAAGCAATTGAACTTAAGAGAAAGTCAAGTCTCCAAAAGACTGGCTTATCTTTGACAAGATAACGAACAATTTGGTAAGTGACATCTTAAAAAGATTATAATTTTTTTAAGAGAGCGCGAAGACGAGCATAAAACGTTACACTTTGTAACCAATGAGCTT
>SUVI01000069.1 GCA_015062085.1 Planctomycetaceae bacterium | reverse complement strand
AAGCCGACAGGAAAAACACTGCTTGATCCCAAGTATCACTACGGTCCAAATAAATGGAAATAACCAGATCATGCCCCACACGGTCCCCATGATCGTGAGGACATAAAATACGTCAGCGAGCCTTGAACGTTCTTTCATGGCAAAAACTCCTTGAATGAGGGAGACGAACTGGACGGGAGAATGGGAGATCTCTCTAACTTTCAGGATAACTCAAACGGAAGAAAAATGCAAGGGGGAGGGGAATGGTTTTCGGTTTTTTTTCAAAAAATTCAGAAAAACAGGATCCGCGTCGGAAAAAGAGGCGCGGATCCTGCGTTTTTGCGGGCGTTTTCATCCGAGATCGACGCAGACGGTGCCGTCTTTCCCGATGTAGTGGGTCTGAACGTTGAGTTCCTTCATCCACTGCTGTTCGAGGCGGATCTTCCACGGTCCGGAGTCGGGACCTTTTCCGCGGTCATTGTTCCAGAGCCAGTCCGGGGTGGGCCAGAAACAGATCTTCGGCGCGATGACGGCGTAGAGTTCCCGTGTCGCTCCCTGCTGTCCGTGGTGGGCCATCTGGACGGCCTCGGCACGGAGCATTTCCGCGGGCTGGAGTTTGAGGAGTTCCGTACTTCCTTCGTTTCCGAGGTCTCCAAGGAAGATGAGGGAGGAATTTCTGGTCTCGAACCGGAAACAGACGTTCGAGTTGTTGATCGGGTTGCGCTCGCACAGATACGGATCGTTCAGCACCGTGACGGTCAGCGGTCCAAAGGTGAATTTCTGGTCCTTCTGCGTCGTGACGATGCGGTCCTGCACCTTTTCCATCGCCTCAAAGAACTTCGTGCGGTAGGGAATGCCTCCCAGCTCCACGCCGCCAAGCCACTCTTTCGAGGGGAAATGGAAACAGAATTTCTCGACTTCCGGCAGCCGGTCCGTCCGGATGAGTTCCGTCAGCGCCATGACGTGGTCTCCATGACAGTGGGAGAGGAACCACGCGGAAACTTTCGGGTTCGGGCCGCCCAGTTTTTCGAGCATCTCAAGCAGGTGGTCCGCGTCGCCGGGCATCCCGCCGTCCACGACGATCAGCTCGCCGGTCTTCGTGCGGATAATGTAGGACATCATCTGCGAGCGGGTCTTATTCGTGAGCTGGCAGACGGTCATTTCGACTTCGTCGGGCGTTTGCGCGGAAAGGGGAAAGTTCACGCACAGCGCGCTTCCCAGAACGGCAGTTCCGGCAGCGGTGAGAAATTGACGGCGGTTGGTCTTCATGAAAAAACTCCTTAAAGTGAAAAAATAATGTGAAAAAAAAGAAGCGTTTGACTTTTCATTTAAAATAATTTATCCTTAAAGGTGAGTTTTGTCAAGGGGGTGGAGGTGGATTTGGGGAAAATACGAGAGATGGGGAAATGTTAGATAAAAGGTTTCGAAGAAAATTTCTAAAAAAAGGGAAAATTTGTTAGAAAATGTCTAAAAAAAGCGTTGCCCCCCATTTACAAAATTTGAAAATGCTGTATACTTCATGCCATCTTCAGTAAAGAAGATACGATGGAAAAATTCGGGGCGGTAGCTCAGTTGGCAGAGCGCAACGTTCGCAATGTTGAGGCCGGGAGTTCGACTCTCCTCCGCTCCATTTTCGGTTTTAAGCCGGTGTGGGAAAGGTTTTTCCTGCACGCGGCTTTTTGTCGTTGAAATACAGGAAATGAAAAGTTTTGCTGGTTTGAGGGGACTTTCTGCTCTCTTTCCGGCTTGCTGTGTTTGCGGGATGGAAATTTCGGCGGATGCGGGTACTTTTCTGATTCGTTTAATCGAATGGAAGGAAGTCAATGAACCCAAGTGAACTGCTTAGGTACGTAGATACGATTCATCGTGACAAAGGCATCGGTAAAGAAGAGGTGTTTCAAGGCATTGAGGCGGCTCTGATCTCGGCGATGAAGAAGAATTACCCCGGCGATGAAAATATGATTTCTGTGCATATCGATCGCGTGTCGGGAGAAGTCAATGCGGCATTCAACGGCGAGTCGATCTCGCTGGAAGAGATCGTGAAGCGTATCGGTGCGCAGACGGCTAAGCAGGTGATGATCCAGAAGATCCGCGAGGCGGAGTGTGACCGGATCTATGCAGAATTCCAGAGCCAGGTCAATCAGATGGTCATGGGTACTGTCGGCCGGTTCGAACAGGGAGGCTGTACGGTGAAACTTTCGGGTATGGAAGCGCATCTTCCGAAATCGGAGCAGATCCATGGTACAGGACGCGGCGGACGCGGCGAAGGGTACCGCATTGGTGACCGGGTGCGCGCGGTGATCGTGGATGTCCGTAAGCAGGCCTCCCGCGTGAAGGTGACGCTCAGCCGGATCCGTTCGGTTTTTGTGGCTCGTCTTTTTGAACATGAGATCCCGGAGATCGCGGACGGCGTGATCGAGATCAAGAGTATCGCGCGTAAGCCGGGAGTTCGCTCGAAAGTTGCGGTCTGGAGCGTTGACCAGCGCGTTGACTGTGTAGGCGCCTGTGTCGGTATGCGCGGTAACCGGATCCGGAATATCGTGGATGAACTTGGCGGCGAGCGCATCGACATCGTGCAGTGGTCCGGCGATCCGATCGAGTTCATCATGGAGGCGCTTCAGCCTGCGGTCGTTGAGGACGTGATCCTTTGCAGTATGCTTGGTCGTGCGATCGTTCTGGTGAACGAGCCGAACCTCTCGATAGCCATTGGCCGTCACGGTCAGAACGTGCAGCTCGCGAGCAAACTGTGCGGGTGGGACATCGAGATCATGACGCAGGATAAACTGCAGGGCCAGCTCGACCAGGCAGTTGCCGCATTCTGTTCGATCGACGGAGTGACTCCGGATCTTGCAAACAGCCTCACCGGCGAGGGTTTCATGTCCTACGATGACCTTTCGATCATCGAGCCGGATGCGCTGATGGAGATGAGCGGACTTTCTGCCGAAGAAGTGGATGCCATTATTGAAGAAGCTGAGCGTCGCAGTGAAGAACAGGATGCGCAGCAGGATGTGGTGCGAGATGAACAGGACTAGTGGATGCCTTGTTTCGTTTTCAAACCAGCGAAATGTTTTCTCTACGGGAGAGTCGAAAGCCGTGACGGTTTGCGTTTCCGTAACGACAGTTCCGTGGTGGTCTGTCGGGAGGCTCTCCATGTAAGTTAATTTGCCATGAGGCGGCAGGCCTGCCGTCAGGGAGTGTGTCGATTGTCGATTCGGGTTTTTGCATTAGCTAAAGAATTAAATGTCGATAAAAATTTGGTAATGGAGTGGTGCAATCAGAATAACCTGAGCATCAAGGGAGGTTCTGCATTGGCCATTATCTCCGACGAAGATGCGGTGAAGGTCCGAGAGCACTTTACAAAAGGAACGGCACGTCCTTCCCGCACTCCGATCGCGGATGCGCCGCGGCCAGTGGAACCTCCCAAAGGATTGGTTTCGGGCCGTGTGCCGACACTTCCCTCCAAGCCGCGCCGCACAGAAAAGGCCGAGACACCGAAAGCCGATACGCCGAAAGCGGATGTGTCGAATGTTGAGACGCTGAAGGTTGAGACGCCGAAAGTTGAGACGCCGAAAGCTGAGACGCCGAAAGTTGAGACGCCGAAAGCGGATGTGTCGAATGTTGAGACGCTGAAGGTTGAGACGCCGAAAGTTGAGACGCCGAAAGCTGATACGCCGAAAGCTGAGACGCCGAAAGCTGAGACGCTGAAAGCTGAGACGCTGAAAGCTGAGACGCCGAAAGCTGAGACGCCGAAAGCTGAGACGCCGAAAACATCGGAAAGTGTTTCTTCGGAAGGTATCTTGCCGCAGGATCGTGTTTTGCAGGATAAATCTGAAAATACCGCTGCATTTGCCTCTGCGGATGCTTCCGTTGAGCCGCAGTCGGGATCTATCGATACGCAGATTTCTGAAAATACACAAGAGATCGACGTGAAGAGTCCGTCTTCGGGAACAGCAGAGAGTGTACAGAATGTGTCGGACGGTGGTCCTGCGTCTTCAGAGACGGTTTCCGAAACGGTATTGCCGGAAAGATCCGAAAACGCATCGGACATTCCGCAGGAAATGAAGAGTGGTGGCGACGCGGAGGACGCACGAACGGAGCGTTCAGAAGAGAAACGGACCGCAGCCGGAACGAGGCCGCTTTCGAAAGATGGACGTAAATCGGTGAAGGACGGAATGGGGCGAGATCGGCGTAAGAATGCCGCAGCTTCTTCCAAAAAATCGAGAAAAGATGCCTCTTCGGACTCGGTTGGCCGTACCCCTAGTCTTTCTGTCGCGGAAAAGATTGCGATGCAGGCACAGATCGCCGCGCCGGTCCGTCCCGCATTTGACACATCCATGCCGACACTTTCCGGTAATCGTCCTGCCCGTCATGACGACAAAGAGTCTCCGAAGACTCACAGTCACCGTGAAGAACGCCGTACACCAGGTCTGCGTCTCGCACCTCTGCCTGCAGCGAAAACGCCGGTCGCGAAGAAACCTGCGGACTCAGAAGGCGCGATGAAGCCAGCGCTCCGTTTGACGAAGGAAGAGATCCTTGCTGCCCGTGCCGGTGATGATTCCATCATGCGCCGCATGGAACAGGAGTTGGAAAAGACCCGTACGAAAGATGCCGGCAAAGATGGACGCAATCGCGGCCGTGACGGTAAGGATGGCAAGGACGGGAAAGACGGGAAAGGCCGCGAGAAGTCTGGGTCCGGTACAGGGTCTTCGGATCGTCAGGGCGACAAAAAGAATCGCCGCAGTACGGGAGTTTCGGATAAAAATATCCGTTCCTCGATGCCAGTTCCCGTCGCGATGGATGAGACCGTGTCGAAATTCGGCAAGAAGACGGCCGGAAAACAGCGTAAGGAAACGGGTAGGCGTACAGGAAACGGCGAGATGGAAAATCAGTACGCCCCTGGACGCGACCCGCGTTTCGGCGCCGTGGATAAACGTGGACGCAGCCGTCGGATCAGTATGGATGACGATGATGACGATGGTTCCCGGGTCCGCTGGAAGAAACAGCGAGGCAGCGGAACCGCGAATGTTGCCGCGCCGCGTAAGAGCAGCTACGTCCTTCAGCTTCCGCTTACCGTCCGATCGTTTGCCGAAGGCGTCGGTCTGACGGCCGCGAAGGTGCTTGGCAAACTGATGATGGAATTCGGCATGCCGATGACGATCACGTCTGCACTGGATGAAACGACGGTCCAGCTTTTGGCGGAATCTTTCGGCATTCCGGTCGATATTCGTCCTGAAGTGACGCTGGAAGAACGTCTTCTCGGCGAGCTGGATAAAGATGACGATAATGAGGAAGATCTGGTCGCGCGTCCTCCGGTCGTGACGTTCCTTGGTCACGTTGACCACGGGAAGACGTCTCTGCTTGACCGGATCATCAACATCAATGTGGTCTCCGGCGAAAAAGGCGGTATCACGCAGCACATCCGTGCGTACAATGTGAAGTACGAAGACAAATCGGTGACCTTCGTGGATACTCCGGGTCACGAGGCGTTCACGGAAATGCGAGCCCGCGGAGCGAATACGACGGACATAGCAGTGATCGTCGTCGCAGCCGACGACGGCGTCATGCCGCAGACCGAAGAAGCGATCAGTCACGCACGAGCGGCAGAAGTGCCGATCATCGTCGCGCTGAACAAGATCGACCTTCCGGGCGTCAACGAAATGCGCATCCTTCAGGAACTCGCAGCGAATGAGCTGACCCCGAGCGAATGGGGCGGTGAAGTGGAAGTTGTCCGCTGCTCAGCTCTGACCGGCGAGGGTATCGACGATCTGATGGAAACGATCCTGATGGTCGCGGAACTTCAGGAATTTCGTGCGAATCCGGAGCGCGCTGCCCGCGGAGTCTGTGTGGAATCTTCGATCCAGCAGGGACGCGGCGTCGTGGCGAAACTGCTCGTGCAGAACGGTACGCTCCACACGGGCGACGTCATGGTCTGCGGTTCCACGTACGGGCGCGTGAAGGTGATGGTCGATACGCTGGACGCACACAAAAAGTACCAGAGTGCCGGTCCAGCGATCCCGGTAAATGTTCTCGGTTTGGATTCCGCACCGGGCGCCGGGGATAAATTTTACGTATTGGAAGAGATCGCAGATGCCCGTCGTCTTGCGGAAGAACGTGCGGAACAGGAGCATCTTTCCCAGCTTGCCGGAAGTGCGAAGTCGCACGTTACGCTGGAAGGTCTTTTCGATTCGCTCGGGAGTAAAGAGGTCAAGACGCTGAACATTATTCTGCGTACGGACGTCCGCGGTTCGATCGAAGCCATCAAGAAAGAGCTTGGCAAGCTGGAGCATGAAGAAGTGCAGATCTCGATCCTCCAGGCCTCCGTGGGCGGTATCACGGAAGCGGACGTACAGCTTGCCGATGCGTCGGATGCGATCATCGTCGGTTTCAACGTCGTTCCGGATGAAAATGCGCGTGCACTTGCCGAGCAGAAAGGCGTTCAGGTCCGCCGTTACGACATCATCTACCAGCTGACAGCAGATGTGAAGGCCGCGCTGGAAGGGATGCTGACTCCGGAAGAGCACGAGAAAGAACTTGGGCGAGCGGTGGTGCAGCAGACGTTCCAGATCTCGAAAGTGGGTACGGTGGCTGGGTGCCGCGTGACTTCCGGTTCGATCTTGCGAGATTGCAAGATCCGTATCATCCGCAATAACCGCGTGATCGGTACGTACTCCCTGGATACGCTCAAGCGAGAGAAGGATGACGTGAAGGAAGTGCGTGACGGCTACGAATGCGGTATGCGTCTTGCGGGCTTCAATGACGTGAAGGAAGGCGACATTTTCGAAGCATTCCAGATCGAGTCGGTCGCACGAACCTTTTAAGTATTGCGCGTGATCAGAACATTGAAAAGAGTCAAAGAAGGGTAGTGAATGGCTACGAGAAGAGTTTTGAAAGCTGCGGAAGCGATCCGAGAAGTAATCGGAATGTCGATCCTGCGTGATATTCAGGATCCGCGTGTGTCAGACGTGACGGTGACGTACGTGGAAGTGTCGGGCGATATGCAGCAGGCGAAGGTACACGTTTCCATCATGGGAACGGAGGCGAAGCAGAAGCTGTGCCTGAAAGGGCTTCAGAATGCGGCCGGATTTTTTCAGAGAAAGATCGCGGACCGGATCCAGACGCGTTATACACCGCGCGTATTGTTTGTGCTGGATAAAGGGGTGAAGCATTCGATCCAGATCGCGAAACTTCTTCGTGAGGTCCTTCCTCCGGAAGAAGATCGTGAAACGTGCATTGGCGAGCTGAAGGAAGAGGCGGCAGACGTTTCTGCAAGTGCTCCGAGTGAAGGGAATGAGTGATCCAAGCGGCGTAACCGCACAGACTTTTCAAGGATAGGGAGGAATAGATGAGTTCATCAAACCGTACGGACGTTTTGAAGCGTTTCTATTCGGAACTGAAAAAGAAATTTTCAGCCGTCGAGCCTGTGGAGCGGACGGTTTTGGAGCATTTTCTGTATGCGACGTGCCTGGAAGACGCCACCTTTGAAGCCGCGAATACCGCATTCAGTGCTCTGGTCCAGACGATGTCGGGCTGGAATGAAGTTCGAGTGAGCAGTACGACGGAACTTGCGGAACTGATGCCGCAGCTGCCGGATCCGCGCGGGACGGCCGTGAAGCTGCGGAAGATCCTCCGTTCCGTATTTGAAGAGCGGTACACATTTGACTTGGATGATATTCGGAAGAAGACCATCAAGGAGGCTTACGAGAAACTGGAATCGATCCCGGGCGGCACGCCATTTTCGATCAACTACACGGCTCAGGTCGCATTTGGTCGTCATGGGATCCCGGTCGGAAATGGGGAAAAGCGTCTTCTTTATGTTTTGGGGATCATTTCGGAGAAAGACATCGACCAGTGTGAAGTTGCTGGTTTGAATCGTGCGATCTCGAAGAACCAGGGGATGGAATTTTTCTCTCTGCTCCATCAAATGGCTGCGATGTTCGTGCAGAATCCTGAAGCGCGCAAGATCATTTCGTTCCTGAAATCTTTTGCTCCGGATTTTCGTGACAGGATGCCGCGCCGCCGTGAAGTTCGCATCGAGAACACGATGGAGACTCCAGAACCGGTAGTCGTGCCGAAGAAGGCAAATATTGAGGACGTCCTGAAGAACGACCCGGATTACTATGGCCGTGAGCAGAAAGAGCGTTACGAGGACATTTACGAAAACCAGGAAGAGCTTGCGAAACAGAGTTACCTGGAAGAGTCTTCCCGTAGACAGATGCAGGGGAGAGATGGTTTCCAGGAATTAGGAGAGGACGTTCAGGATGTGGTGTCTGAAAAGCCGGCGCGGAAATCGGTAAAGAGCAAAAAACAGACGGCCGAAAAATCTGCGGATGAAGAGTCGGCTGCCGACAAGCCGGTGAAAAAGGGGAAGAAAGGGGCCCAGGAGGAACTTCTGGAAGTTTCTCAAGAGGCACCGAAAAAGAAATCGGCTCGGAGATCCGTTAAGAAGAGCGAGGAGTCTGTTTCGAAGCCTGGATCTGCCGAGAAGCTGGAGTCTGAAACGCCAGAAAGCAGTAAGAAGGCGGTAAAAGCTGGAAAGGCGAAGAAAGCTGGGAAAGCTGAAAAGGCAGAAAAGGCAGAAAAGGCTGAAAAAGCTGAAAAGGCTGAAAAGGCTGAAAAGGCCAAGAAAACAGTGAAGACAGAAAAGGCTGCGAAGGAATCGAAGACGGTCAAGAGTACCAAGGCTGCGAAATCGCCGAAGAGTGGGAAATAGGCTGTTTGCGGCGGAGCGATCCGCTTTGGGAAACTGAAGTTTGGAGCGTTTCGGCAGTTTGTGGAGATTTTTGGGGCAAGTAAGCAGAGGGAGATCCGGATGAGAGTTCATTTTCAGAATGTACAGAAGGTCTGCTCTGCTTTTTTGTGCCCCATTTTCTTCTGGGGTCTGGGGGATCTTTGTGCCGGTCAGGAACTGAAAACGGGTGGAGATGCTCCGGTGACGGGGTATTCGGTCCTTCAGGGAGATTTTCAGCCGGTGCTGAAAGGCCCTGGGGCAGCGGAGCAGGATCTTCTCACTGCCGAGCATCTTTTTCTTCGGGGACGAGTTTTTGAGGCTGAAAAGCGCGAAAGACAGGCGATCCAATGCTACGAGCGTGCCTGTCAGTATGTTTCTTCTGATGCGGTCCTGATTTCTCTGGTTTCGTTGGCGGTCCAGCAGAAACGTTACGATGAGGCGTTTCGATATTTCGACCAAATTTCCGATCCATCCCTTCTTGGGCTTCCTGTTTTGGACCGTTTAGCGTCGTGTGCTGCTCGACTGGATGAAAATGAGCGTGTGGTACGGACGTACCGGGCGCTTCTTGAGACGGTACCGGTGAACGAGGCGGGACCGCTGCGCATGCTGATCCATGACCGATTGGGCTGGGCGGAATATCAGGCTGGAAATCTGGATCGTGCGCTGGTTTCTTTACGAGCGGTCCACATGATGCTGAAAGAGTCGCAGCGGTATGGGATCCGGGAAGAGGAGCTGGTTTTGTTTAAGGACAGCCGCGAGGTAAATCTGCTTCTTTTGCTGGATGTCTGCATCACAAAAGAGCTGGCGGATGAAGCGGAGACGCTCCTTGGCGAGCTGATGCAATTGTATGAGCAGAAGCTGGCGGCAGGGGAACTTTCGGAAGAGGAGGCGCAGGGACAGCGAGATGAATTGCGTTCGCTCCAGGCATTCGAATCGGCTAGGATCGCATATGTGCGGAAGGAAGCGGAGCGTGCGCTGAAGCTGGCTCTTGAGGCCTATGAGTTGGGCCATGAGGAGGAAGGCGAGCCGTTCGCGCTTCTGGAGGCGATCCTCCGAACGCTGGGACGTGAAGAGGAGATGCTGACGTTCCTGGAAAATATTCAGAAAAAGCGGCCTGACTCTACGGCTTTAAAGGCTCGGATCGCGCAGGAGTATGCGTACTTGGCGATCGAGGCCGAGGATACAGAGTCTGGAGAAAAAGCGGAAAAGAAGAGTATCGGCGGAAAGGACGCCAAGAAACGGGCGTTTGCGATCTACCGGGAACTGTGGAGTACAGATCTGGAACGGTATGCGCTGGATACGATGGTCCTCGCGGCACACTTGGGCGAGCGTGAGCATTTTGAAGAGGCGTTTTGGAGATTGATCCGAAATTCCGAGGTGGATTTTGGTCCGACGCTGCTTTTGGAAGATCTTTGCGGGCAGTTCCTGCAGCTTTTGGAAGAAAGAGAGAAACGTTACGCCGGCTCGGGAGCAGAGGAACTGAAAAGCGCGGAAAGCGCGGAAACTGCGAGTACGGAAAGTGCGAGTGCGGAAAGTGCGAGCGCGGAAAGTGCGAGTGCGGAAACTGCGAGTGCGGACGCAGATCAGACCGGGGCGAAAGAGACGGAGCGTGCCGCCGATTTGGATGATGCCGTGGAGCGTGCCCTGCAGGATGAGTCATTTGTCCGTTTTGCGGATCAGCTTTTTACGGCTGCGCTGCAGGAGATCGAAAAAGAGGGGGAAACGGCTCCAGATAGAGCATCGGAGAGCCGGCAGCGCCGCAGTTCGCAGAATTTTTTGTGGGCGAAATATGGTTTTCTTGCGGTCGCCGCGCATCGCATGGAGCGTTCGGAGCTTGCGTTGATGTTCTGTTCTCTGGCTGCCGCGGAGCTGGAACGGACGAAGATCACGTCCAAAAATCGAGAGAATATCATACAGTTCGTGCTTGAGATCTGTGCGGTCTTGGAAGGCGAAGATGCGCTGGAATTGGCGGAACAGTGCTATCGAACACTTCGCAGCCGGATCCCGGGCGAGATGCGTTTTTCGGTCGCACACGCCTATTCTCTGCTCATGCTTGGACGGTTTGAGGAGGCGGAGAGTTTGATCCAGACCCTTTTGGAGAGGGATCCTGACGATCTGGAGTTCATCTTTTTGAAGGCGAACTGGCTCCAGCAGACTCAGAGGTATGAAGAGGCGCGGGTACTTTTAAGAAAGCTGCTGGATGAGCTTCAGACCAATTTTAGTGCGGAATTTAACCGTCGTGCGGTTTCGATGATCCGAAATATGACGGCCGTGGTCGAGGAGCGTCTTGGCAACCGAGAGGCTGCGGAAGAACTGATACGGAGTATTTTGGATGAATTTCCGGATGACGCTTCCGCCAAGAATTCCCTTGCGTACCTTTGGGCCTGCGAAAATCGGCGTTTGGCGCGCGCACTGCAATATTCCCGGGAATCGCTGAAGGCGGAACCTGGAAACCCGATGTATTTGGATACGTTGGGATGGATCTACTATCGGCTTGGAGAGTTTGAGACGGCGTACGAGACGCTGAAAGAGGCTGCGAAGGATCTGGATGACCCTGTCGTTTTCAGTCATCTTGGCGACACTGCTCTTGCGCTGGGGCAAAAGGAAGAGGCGATACAGTATTTTGAAGAAGCAATGAAACAGTTTAAGGAGGCTCAGCAGAAAAATCAGGATCTGGATCCCAAGGACCTGAAGCATGTTGAGGCTCAGTTAAAAATTTTGAAAAACTCGTGAGGAGAGAATATGTCAGGACATTCAAAATGGGCGAACATCAAACACAAGAAGGCGGCTGTTGACGCGAAGAAAGGCAAGGTCTGGAGCCGTCTTGCGAAAAGCATCATCACGGCTGCCCGCGGCGGTTCGGATCCGTCGATGAACGCTCGTCTTCGTCTTGCGGTGGACGCAGCCAAATCGGTCGGCATGCCGCGTGACAATATTGAACGTGCGATCAAAAAAGGATCGGGCGAAGCCTCTGCCGGCGCTGTCATGGAAGAGATCCTGTATGAAGGTTACGGCTGTGCCGGCACTGCCGTCATTTGCGAGATCCTGACGGACAATCGAAACCGGACGGCGCCGGAAGTGCGCAAGATCTTTGAATCCTGCGGCGGCAAGATGGGAAATACCGGGTGCGTTGGATACATGTTCGACCGAAAAGGTCTGGTCGTCGTGGAAGAAGAGAAGATCGATGAGGAAGCGCTCATGGAACTGCTCATGGACGTTGACGGCGACTATTCGCTGAATGACGGCATCTACGAGATCACTTGCGAGCCGGAGAACTTTACTGCACTGGCGGAGGCGCTTGAGAAGGCGGAAGTTTCTGTCGTGGAAGCGAATATTTCCCGCATCCCGCAGAACACGATCGAGATCTCGAATCTGGAAGACGCGCAGAAGATCCAGCGTCTGATCAGCCGTTTGGAAGATCACGATGACGTCTCGGCAGTCTACTCCAACTACCAGTTCACGCCGGAGATCGAAGAGCAGCTGGAAGAAGAAGACTGAGCTGCAGTTTGACGAAGAAGGCTGATTTCTGAAAAGATCGTTTTTCGGGAAACCGGAATGACGCGGATATGTTAAAATGACGCGGATATTTTAAGCAGAAAAGAGGAGGGATTTCCGCAGAGTCCCCCTCTTTTTCTTGGCTCTTCAGGAAAATGCGTACCGATCCAGGTTTGGATCTCACCACTGAGAGCATTGAAAAGACGCAGAAACACACTGAAAAGAAAGAGGAAAAAGGGAGTGAACGTGTCCTGACACGAATTTCACGGGAAACACGAAAAGACGCAAATGGATTTTTAAAAATTCAAAATTTGTTCGAGCAGTCTTTTTTTACTGCTTTTTGGATCAAGATCAGTGTTTCTCTGTGAGTGTTCAGTGTGTTCAGTGTATTCAGTGGTAAAACTGGTACGCAGTTCCCGGATGGACCTTTTTCTTTCCGAATAGAGTGATCGGCCGGTGCAGGGATCGGAGGTGCAGGGATCGGAGGTGCAGGGATCGGAGGTGCAGGGATCGGAGGTGCAGGGATCGGAGGTGCACGGCATTTGGCAGGGGAAATGAAATGGGAGGAAAAAGAAGATGGAGAAAAAAGGGAACTGTCGGTTTTGGGGGCGGATCGCCGGATTTTTCTGCTGTATCTGTGCCCTGCTCTGGGGAACGTTAGGAAGTACTTTGGCGCAGACGCAGACCGGGCTGCCGAATCAGCATGGACAGATCTGGCGGGAGTATGATATTTCGGCGTACACCGCGCATTTTCCGCAGATGAGCCGTCCCGAGGCTGCCGTGATGGACTGGATCCTGATGGAAACGGGGTTTGAAGTCTGGCATTCGGAGATCCCGGCGATGCTGAACGTCACGAGAAACAGCGTGAATGTCTACCATGTGCCCCAGGTCCAGCTGCAGGTCGAGAACGTTGTGCAGCGGTTTACGGGGATCGATCCGGTCTCGCACCATTTTCGTGTCTGGATCTTTACGGTAAATACTCCGTACTGGAGACAGAAGATCGGAAATCGCATGACTCCGGTTCCGAGTTTTTCCATGGGGTCGCAGGCCTGGACGATCCGCCCGGATGATTTTCGGGTCGTGATGGACATTTTGGAAGATTCCCCGGGATTCGTGAACCACACGGTCGAGACGAAGGCAGTGCCGAACGGACAGAGAATGGAGCTGAAATGGGTCCGGACTCGGAGATATGCGAGAAATTTTCAGATGGAAGATCCGGAAGCCGGTGGTCTGAAAACGGAGGAAGCGCTCTTGGATGACGGTTTCACCTTTGAGCTGATGCCCCTCCTCTCAGCGGACGGCGGCTTGGTGGATGCGCAGATCAAATTTCAGATAAATCATCTGGATCGCTTTTTTCCGATGAATATCTCCTCCATGACTCGCAGCGGAAGAGAAACGGAAAAGATCGAAGTGCCTCTCATCGGGCAGTTTCGTTTTCGGGAACGGTATCGATGGAATACTGAAAAGTTCTTTCTTCTTTCACCGGGACTGACTCCTCCGCTGACTTCTACGGGGGAAGGAAATTCGTTGAATTTACTGAACACGACACAGCGCGTGGAAACTTTAATTTTGATCGAAACGAGGCAAGCTGGAAGCAGTGCGTTTTGAGAAAAACTGGATATATGGTCCATCCGGGAACTGCGTACCGTTTCACCACGGAAAACACGGAAGAGTTCCCACTGAAAACACGGAAAGGAAACACGAAAACTCGAAAAAATGAGAAATTTACCAAAAGGCGATCAAAAATATTTTAAATCTTTCGTCTCTTTTCGCGTTTTCCGTGAAATTCGTGTCAGGAGACGTTCACTCCCTTTTTCCTCTTTCTTTTTAGTGCACTCCGTGGTGAGATCGGAACCTGGATCGGTACGCACTTTCCGGAAGAGCCTGAAATATTTGTGTCGGAATGGGCAGGAAAAACACGTCCGGTTCTGATTTTGGGTGGTATTGTGCCGGTCGTGTTGAATTTAATGAATAATTTTTTTGAAAAATTTTCGGCATTGACGACCCAAAAACAGTTTGATTGAATTGATTTTTTCGATAAAATGGATCTTGCCGCAAAAGTTTGCTCAAAAGTTCTCCAAAAAATTTTTAGAAAGCAGAAAATTACCTCTATAATAGAGATGAATGATTGATAAAATCGACACAAATTGCCTAAAATGTTGCTGGGAAGATGTATTGAGTGAGGAAAATGGAAAATTTGTAGATTTTTGGTAAATTTTTTGCCGAAAACAGGTGAGAGTGGTTGAATTAATTGAAAAATGAGTTAAAATAGAAGTAAATTGAGGGATCACTCATCAGAGTGTTTTTACTCGGTCGGTAAAATTAAAGATTCATGAAAGATCCGGTCGTTGAGTGATGGTCGAAATTTTCAAAATCGAATTGAAAATTTACCGAAGAAAAGAAAAAAAATTTGGAAAATTTTCCCACTAAAATTTTTATTAAGGAGATTCTGGAATGCGCCAGATTGGTAACTTTGCTATGATGATCACCGCGGTTGCGGTCATGTTTGTTGCCGTGAATGTTGAAGCGGGTCTGCGCCGTGCGGTCTATCGTGCGCCGAAAGCCTGCGCTCAGGTTCAGGAAGACAATATTAAAACGGTTCCGGCTTGCTGCAGTGCAGTGAAAGCTAAGGAAGAAGCCGCCGCGGCTGCTCCGGCTGCACCTGCCGAAGACGCGAAAGTTGAAGAAGCTGCTCCGGCCGCCCCGGTTGCTCCGGAAGCTGCTAAGGTCGAGGAAAATGCTGTCGCAGCACCTGTTGCTACGCAGGATACCAAAGTTGAAAAAGAAACGCCTGCTGCGGATGTGAATGTCCAGCAAGAGGGAGTCAAGGAAGAAAAAGCCACCGCGACGACCCAGGATGTTCCGGTTGAAGAAGCTGCTCCCGAAGTCTCCGTTCCGGCTCCGGCTGAAGTGACGGAAGCTCCGGCTGCGGAAGCTGTTCCGGCTGCCGTTTCGGTCGTTGAAGACGCTGAAGAAACCGTCGAAGAAGTTGCCGAAGACGCTGAAGAAGCCGTCGAAGAAGTTGTCGAAGACGCTGAAGAAGCCGTCGAAGAAGAAGCCGAAGACGCTGAAGAAGCCGTCGAAGAAGTTGTCGAAGACGCTGAAGAAGCCGTCGAAGAAGAAGCTGAAGACGCTGAAGAAGCCGTCGAAGAAGAAACTGAAGACGAAGAAGAAGCTGTCGAAGAAGAAGTCGTTGAAGACGAGGAAGAAGAAGTAGTCGAAGACGAAGAAGAAGTTGTTGAAGACGAGGAAGAAGAAGTAGTCGAAGACGAGGAAGAAGAAGTAGTCGAAGACGAAGAAGAAGTCGTTGAAGACGAAGAAGAAGTCGTTGAAGACGAAGAAGAAGTCGTTGAAGACGAAGAAGAAGTCGTTGAAGACGAGGAAGAAGAAGTCGTTGAAGACGAAGAAGAAGTCGTTGAAGACGAGGAAGAAGAAGTCGTTGAAGACGAGGAAGAAGAAGTCGTTGAAGACGAAGAAGAAGTCGTTGAAGACGAAGAAGAAGTCGTTGAAGACGAGGAAGAAGAAGTAGTCGAAGACGAAGAAGAAGTCGTTGAAGACGAGGAAGAAGAAGTAGTCGAAGACGAGGAAGAAGAAGTCGTTGAAGACGAGGAAGAAGAAGTCGTTGAAGACGAAGAAGAAATCGTTGAAGACGAGGAAGAAGAAGTCGTTGAAGACGAAGAAGAAATCGTTGAAGACGAGGAAGAAGAAGTCGTTGAAGACGAAGAAGAGTAATTCGAAATTCACGTTTGCTTGAATAAAAAAACGCTGTCTTTTCGGGGACAGCGTTTTTTCTTTCTTGGAGGCGTCTATTTTTTGTAGAGGAAGCAGTCTTTGATCTCTACGATGATCGAATCCCCTTTCGTATTTGCTCCGAATGAAATGTCTCGGACTTTTTTCGGGTCAAAATCACCGGCAGGTTCACCGCCGGCTGCGGTACAGCGCGTCAGGTTTGAGAACGGTATCTGTACAGCGTGCCATTCGCCGTCTGTCGGAATGATGCTTTCCGAGGTGAAAAATGCGCCATTCGGCTGGTAAGCAAAGAATCGGACTTGCGTTTTTTGGTGGTGATCCCAGCATCTTGCCTTCACGATGACGCCGTCGAACTGCGAGAGGTCTACGTTTTCCGGCAGCGTGAAATGGGGATAGATCCAGTGGTCCCCTTCCGTAAAGTGAGCCATGAGCGTCCACGTATCGCCTGTCTGCGCGAATTTTCTTTTATCGCAGCACGGGGCAGAAGAGTGACGCCATCGTGAAAACTCGAGCAGCTCGAGTCTGCGAGTTTCCGCTGCGGTGGAGAGGAGCTGATCCAGCGTGACGGTCGTTCGGAGTTTCACGACGATCCGGTCTTCCGTCGTGACTTCGATTGGGCAGAATTCGAGCGTTTTCAGGTACTCGGTTCCGGGTATGACGCGGAGGTCGAACGAGGCGGTCCCGTTTGCCGGCACCGTGAGTTCCGCAGGGCCGCGGAGTGTCGTTCCTGCGCACAAAGCGCGGTAGGAAACGGGGACGGTCCGGGACGTTTCGGAGAGGTTGGAGACCGTGAATTTCAGCGTGACTTCTTCCTCGCAGTGCGTGGGGAAGAGGTAGCCGGCCGCGTTCCAGAGGATCTTTTCTTCGTCCAGTTCGTATCGGAGAACGAGGGGAGAAATGCCGGCTTTCATGTCGGTCTTGGCCTTGGGATCCCCCAGTTTTTCTGCGCGGAGACGGTTCATGTTCGTCTGTGTGTTGAGGAACTTCCGGGCGTCCGTTTCTGCGATCCAGACGTAAACGAATCCGTCAGGCGATTCGAGCGAATTCGTTTGAGGATCAACGGGAAGCTGTTCTCCCGTGACGCGCTCGGCATGGAGGATCGGACAGGGAAGGGAGAGTTTTCGTGCTGTGGGCTCTGGAGCGTAAATGACTGCGGTGAGAGCCTTTTTCTTTGCGTCATCCAGTGAGGAGCTTTCGGAACGTGACGGCGAGAAAACGCGTGCGTGCGTCCAGCCTCCATTGGGGATCGGGAGATCTCCGAGGTATTCGCGGTGTGCCATGACGCGGACGAACTGCGCGTATGCCGCGATGGAACGCAGCGGCGTGTAGTCACGCGACATCATGCCGAAATTGTTTTCACGTTCTTCATAGTACGGAAACACGAACGGGAAGTAGCGCTGGATGCCGAAAGCTTTGGCTTCGACGCCTTTCATCACGATGTCGATCGCACTGGTGAGATCCTGCTCCTGCGGCGGCCGTCCGGGTCCAAGAGCCCAAGGTCTTCCGCATTCCGTGAGCCACATTGGTTTTTCAGGCTGACCGGAATCGCGCAGCCACGCTTGGAAATTGCTGTAGATCTTTTCGACTGCGGGCGCGTGTGCGTAAGTGTGGAAGCTGAAAACGTCGCAGAGACCGAGCATTCCGCATTCGTGCGCGGTATCGAGCCATTTTCTGTGGCAGGTCGCCATGACTCCTCCGACGAGCGGAGTCCGGAGTCCGGTTTCTTTGAGTTTCTGCTTCTCTGCGGGCGAATTCTGGTGCTGGTATGCGAGCGTTTTCAGGATCGCTGCGTACTGATCCGCCGGCAGTTCCCCGCCGAAAGAGATCTCCGGTTCATTCCAGACTTCCATGCCTCCCCAGGTCCGATTCCACGCCGGAGTGACGACATTCCAGAAATCGCGGGCAGCGTGAAGGTCTTTTGGGTATCTTGTGCCGGTTTTTTCCATCCATGATGGGGCGTCGTGGCAGAGTTCCAGAACGAGGACCCCGTGACGCATCGCCGTTTTTCGGCAGGAATCGTAGTGACGGGGCGTTTCGAGCTGAATGTTTTCCGTTCCGGGTTTCGTTTGGCATCCGTTCCAGCTCAGACGGTCCCGGATCATGCCGATGCCGCTTCGCCGTGCGATCTGCACCATTTCGTCTCTCTGGCGGTCGAGATCATTCTGACGCACCAGCCACGACATCGCGCCGTCAATGGCAAAAAACGGATCCGCGAGTTTCTGGAGATCCTGCGTCTCCGTTTCGCAGAAAGGCGGGAGAGAGACGATGCCGAAAGTTTGGCCGGTCGCAGCTGCGCGCAGTTCAAAGTACCCTTGCGGGAGCGTGAGATCCAGAACGAGGCGTTTTTTCCCGGAATTTGGAACGTTTTGCGTTTGCGCATTTAGACGCTGAAGTTCCTGTCCGTTGACACTGCAAAGGATGAACTCCGTTTCCGAGGCGTTCTCCTGCGCGTTTCCCGAGTCTGTTTCTGCCGTGGGATCCGACTCAAACATGATGACGGAGGGCGTATCGGGCGGGATGAAAAACTGCGTGGAATTTACGGGGGTCAATGCCGTCGGCAGGAAAGCGAGCGATAGTAAAAGTGTGGTGAGGTTCATGATTCTCTCCGTAAAAATGAAAAAGGGGAGTAAAACGCCTCGTGAATGGCGGCAGGCAGGGGGGGGAAGTCTTCTTCCGGCTCGGTTTCGGGAATGGTGTGCCGAACGGTGTGCCGAACGGTGTGCCGAACGGTGTGCCGAACGGTATGCCGAACGGTGTACCGAACGGTGTACCGAACGGTGTGCCGAACGGTGTGCCGAACGGTGTGCCGAACGGTGTGCCGAACGGTTGGGAAATTCACGAGAGT
>SUVI01000068.1 GCA_015062085.1 Planctomycetaceae bacterium | reverse complement strand
GTGAAACAGTCTGCGGTGAAACAGTCTGCGGTGAAACAGTCTGCGGTGAAACAGTCTGCGGTGAAACAGTCTGCGGTTTGGAGACCGGCGGCGTGCGTTTCGTGGGTGCGGAGTACGGGGGCTGGTTTTGTGCGGCAGTTCCCGATGTTGGATATTCGAGTCGAGTATGGGAACGGGACGGTGTCGTCTCTCCATTCTGGTGTGTCTGCGCGGGAACACTGGGGGACACGGCCGTCTGGGACGCCGAGCTGTTCTGCGAGGTATAGTTTCCAGATGTGTACCCGGAGGCCAACGGCATGGGACCGCGTGTTTGGGGAGACGCGGCATTTTTCTCCGGAATGCTTTTGGGCGTACTGTCCTTTTTCGGAGAGATCTTTTGTGTCGTTGGATACCGCATGCTCCTTTTGGAGGAGTCTTTTTTGCTGTTTTCAGCAGTGGTCCAGAAACCTGCCGGCTGAACTGCAGGGTCACTGAAAATGCGGGTCGTTTCTAAAATCGAGCGTTCACGTGACTGGGAACTGGGGACGTTCACGGCTGGAGCGTTCTGCCGACCGTTCATGAGTGAGTCTGCCGGGCGAGTCTGCGGGACTGCTTTCATGCCGCGTTTTTCAGACTGCGCTTTTGACCTGGTTCCTGACTGTGAGACCGACTGGATCTCCGGCGGAGAGGGAATTTCTTCCAAGGTGAGACTGTTTGTTTCAGGAGCCTCCAAGAGCAGAATGTCGTCGCTGACTTCCTGCGGGACCTCTTCCAAAATGATGCTGGTGCGATCTTCCTCGCGGTGGAGTGCGGAAGGTGTCTTTCCAGGCTGCAAAGCGGGAGCAGCGGCTGGCACTGACGGAGTCTCCTGCAAAAGTTCCGTTTCCTTCGATTCCGGGACTGGCGGAAGTTCAAGTACATCCAGAGACGCATTTTCTTCCGGTCCTTCCAGCTCCAATTCATGGGTATCCTTCAGGATGGAACGTTCTCTAGAGGCTGATTTTTCGCGGACGGATCTTCCCTCCGATGTGTCTTGCAGGATGGTAAGCTCGCGCGTTCCTTCGCTCGTTTCCGTTACGTCCTCAAAAACGTGCGGTGCCGGAGCTGCTCGGAATGAACGGGGAGACCTGATCCCGGAAACTGGACTCTTCGACTGTGTGTCCATTTCATCCGGATGCGGCAATGCGGCCGTCCCGCCCTCCCGATTCCAACGGCTCGGAGCAGATGTTTCCAAGTCAGAAGACGTCCGCGGTGCTGTCTGAGGGACAGTTTGGAGAACTGTCTGCGGAGCGGTCTGCGGAAGGTCCTGCGGAAGGTCCTGCGGGAAGGAATCAAGCAGCTCGGGGGCCGGGTACTTGAAGTTGGCGGGCTCGGATCCGGAGTTCTGAACACTTTCCGTTTGAGGACGGTACGTGTCCGGTGTGATGTATCGGCTGCGAATGTGTTCGCGGCGTTCCGCACGTGTTCGAGCTCGAACTTCCTGACGCGGTACCGGATGGGATTCGCCAGGCGCAGGCGAGAATTTCTCCGGCGCGCGATACGGATCCGGATAGACCTCGCTTCGATCTCCCCAAAAATAAGCTTCGGAAACGGAAGGAAGATAGGACGGATGGGCAGAATGCTGGCCGAGTGCCGCGGAAATGGGCAGGATAGTGCCTGACAAAAGCAGCGCATAGGCCCAGTGACGGACCTGCATCATTCTGCATCCGCTGCTTAAATGATCAAATTGGTACTTCTGGCTGCAATCCATCGCAAACCTTCTTTTCGTTGAGGAAAATGGACGAAAAATCTGACGGCCTGCCCTCCTGACAGTGAAAATCGGGAATGCCGCTACATTCCGCGTCATCAGACTTTCTTCATAAACGGCCTTTTTGGGAAAAAAATCCAAAAACTTCTGAAAAGGGCGTGTTGTGTCTGTTGTACCGGACATTTGGGTCGTACTGAATGTGTGGGATGGGTAAAATGGTGTGATTTTGTAAAGTGTGCGGATGTGGATTTTGAAAATCAGAGTCCAGAAAAAAATTCACACCGAGGGTGAAGAATTTTTCAGTTTTGTTTGAAATTTGCCGGTTCTACCCCTTGCGAAAAAATCCCATTGCGGTACAATAAAAGAAATTTCGTTTGCATACTTATCGCGGAGGATGGATCTCGGCGGGGAACTGTAAACTGTAAATATTAAAATGGAGGATAGGTATGAGTCACGACGAACACGAACATTGTGAATGCGGCTGCGGCTGTGAGCACGAAGAGCCGATTTATATCGATACGATCACGGAGACCGGCGAAGAACTGACGTTTGAGCTTCTCGAGATCTTTGAATTTGAAGGAAAGCTCTACGCTCATCTTGCACCGTGCGATGACGATGCGGAGGATGATGCAGCTTTTGTGATGGAATGCGAGGTCGCTGAAGACGAGTACACGTTCCATGAGATCGAAGATGACGCGCTTTTTGAAAGGATCTTGGCGCATATCGGCGCTCAGCTCGTAGAAGATGAGGACGAAGAGAACAGCGAAAAAGACGGCGGCTGCGGCTGCGGCGGCTGCGGATGTGGTCGGAAATAAAGAGTACGCGGATGCCAAAATCCGATTTTCGGAAAAAAACATAAAATTTTTTGAAAAAAACGGATTTTTTTGAAAGTCGGTTTTCCCCCTTGAAAATGCGAGTGAAATGGAGGTTTAGGAAAAGTTTTTTCCATGTTGGCGGCTTTGCCCTCCTTGACATTTATTGGAAATGGGGTATAATTCCGACTCTGATTGAAGTTTTTTTGTTTTTCATGCCGGTGCTGCCGCAGAAATTGCGAAACCGACGCAGTTTTTGAGCGAAGCCGGCGGACCCGTAGATTTAATTTTTTTCAGGATGGTGTATTATGGCAGTTCCGAAGCGTAAGCACTCCAACGCCCGTACTGGTTCCCGTCGTGCTCACGACGCCAAGACCGCGAAACAGATTTCCTATTGCCCGAATTGCAATCAGGCAGTTCCGTCTCACGTTGTGTGCCCGAACTGCGGTATGTATCGCGGCATGAAAGTTGTCGATGTGGACGAAAAATAGTTTCCGGCTTGGAAATGACTCGTCTTTCAGATATTTTCCTCATCGTAAGACAGTGTTCCTGTGCTTGCGGTGAGGTTATTGTTTAAAATCGGGATGATTTTTTTGATCAAGGCCGGACGGGATGCCGGTGAATGAGAGATCGTGAGAGGATCGGCCCGAGGTTTTCCCTACTTTTCCGGAAAGGTCTGCGGGCGCCTCTTTCATTTGGACTGAAAGTTTAGATGCCGCCGGGTGCTGGATCGGTACGGACGGCATGAAGGAGCTGTTTTATGGGAAAAACCGCATTTTTGTTTCCGGGACAGGGTGCTCAGACGGTCGGCATGGGGAAAGTGCTCTACGATACACTTCCTACTGCGAAAGCTCTTTTTGATAAAGCGGATGAAATTCTTGGATATTCTCTGACGGACCTTTGTTTTAACGGGCCGATGGAGCAGCTCAGTACGACGGCGGTCAGTCAGCCGGCACTTTACGTGACGTCGCTGGCGGCTTTGGAGTCGCTGAAAATGTCTGCTCCGGAAGCGGTCGAAGCGTGTTCTGCGGCTGCGGGTCTGAGTCTCGGCGAGTACACGGCTCTGGTGTTTGCCGGCGTCATGAGTTTCGAGGACGGTCTGCGTGTCGTTCAGCGCCGCGGTCAGGCAATGCAGGAGGCTGCGGATGCGACTCCCAGCGGAATGGTGAGTCTTCTTGGTCCGGAAGTTGAAGTGGTCGAAGAGCTTTGCGCGAAGGCGCGCGGTGAGGAGATCCTGCAGGTCGCGAATCTGCTTTGCCCGGGAAATACCGTGGTTTCCGGAACGCGTGACGCCTGTGCGCGTGTCGTTGCGCTTGCGGAAGAGACGGGGGCTGCGCGTGCTGTCCCGCTTGCTGTTGCGGGGGCGTTCCATACGCCGATCATGCGGCCTGCGGATGAGAAGCTGGCGGAAGTCCTGGCAGGTGTCCAGATCTCAGCTCCGAGTATTCCGGTGATCTCGAATGTTGACGTTGATGTTCACACGGAAGCCGACGATATTCGTGCGACGCTGGTGCGTCAGCTGCTTTCTCCGGTGCAGTGGGAGAAAACGATGCGGAAACTCATAGCGGACGGGTACGACACGTTCTATGAAGTCGGTCCCGGACGTGTATTGCGCGGTTTGATGAAGCGCATCGATCGGAAAATGCCGTGTCAGGGCGTTGATGTTTGAGTTTTGGAAAACTCGATTTGCCGACTGGGTGGAAAGCGCTGAGCGGCTGTGCAGGTCGTGCAGGCGGAATTGTTCAGAAAATTTCGGTTTTTATTTCCCGAAGTTTTCGGAGGGGCTTGACAAAAATTTGAAAGTGAATATAATTCAGAATTAAGATCATTCCCAAAATAGAGATTTTTTTTCGAATGTGTGAAATGATTAAAAATTTTTGGAGAATATTCCGAAAATAAATCGAGAGCCTGAAATTTTTTATCTCGTGCTGTAATTTTTGGGGGACTTCATGCCAAAGTGATTTTTCCGAGCGGGTCACACACGGGGTTTGAAAACCGTATAGATTTATTTTAGATGGATCCTTTTTGAGGAGTTTATGATGTCAGAAAAACATTCACGTATGACGGTGGACCTTTCGGGCCGCGTTGCGATCGTTACTGGAGCGTCGCGCGGGATCGGTAAAGCGATCGCGGTATCTCTTGCGGAAAACGGAGCCAAAGTGGCCTGTGTCGCGACTTCAGTGGGAAGTGTTCAGGGTACGGTCGATGAGATCCGTGCGTTTGGCGGAGAAGCGGAAGCGTTTGGCTGTCTCGTTGGCGAGACGGGTGCGGCGCAGTCGGTCGTGGATGCGGTGCTGGCGAAGTGGGAGAAGGTCGATATTCTCGTGAACAATGCGGGAATTACGCGCGACGGTCTTCTTGCGCACATGACGGATGAAGATTGGGATGCCGTTCTCGAAACGAACCTTCGCGGCACGTTCCAGTTCACGCGGGCCTGTATCGTTCCGATGATGCAGAAACGCTATGGACGGATCATCAACGTTTCGAGCGTTTCGGGGCTCGTCGGCAATCCGGGTCAGGCGAACTACTCGGCGTCGAAAGCGGGCGTGATCGGTTTCACGAACACTGTTGCGCGCGAGTATGCGAAGCGTAAGATCACGGTCAACGCGGTGGCTCCTGGATTCATTGCGACGGACATGACGAAAGTGCTTGGCGACATGATCATGACGGAAGCGAAAAAACGCATTCCGGCCAACCGAGTCGGCGAGCCGCAGGACATTGCAGATGCAGTGCTTTTCCTGGCGAGTGATGCGGCGTCGTACATTACCGGACAGGTGATCTCGGTGGACGGCGGCATGACTGCCTGATCCTCGGGAGCTTTTTGTTTTTCGATATTGCGGCAGGAGCGTTTTCGGCCTCATGCCGCGATGCGGAAAAGCTTTTCATGGTGATTTTGCGGAAAAGTTTCGATTTTCGAGGCGTTTTTTGAAGCAAGATCCTTAAATTTAGGTAAATTTTCAATTTTCTGGAAAAACCTGCCCGTCTCCCCCCTTGTGTAGAGTGTGGATGTATGGTAGATTATAGAAAATGGAAGTTTTCCATTTAGAGATTTCAAAAGGAGAATTAAAGTGGATCAGAATATTACCGAACGTGTCATGAGAGTTGTTGGCGATCAGCTTGGTTTCGAAATGGATAAGCTGACCCCTGAAACATCGTTTGTGCAGGACCTTGGCGCAGACTCTCTCGATATCGTGGAACTTGTGATGGCTCTGGAAGAAGAATTCCAGATCACGATTCCGGAAGAAGCGAATGATGATGTGCAGACCATTGGCGATGCGGTTCGTCACATTGAAAGCGAACTGAATAAAAACGCCTGATTTGATATTTAGGAAATCGGCAGGGCACGAGTTCCTGCCGTATTTCTTTTTATCTTGAAAAATGATCCCGTATCGAAACGCCGTACTGTGTCGATGCGGTTTTGGTGTATGTTTGCTCTTTTTTAAAGAGGTGCAATTGTGCGTCGAATAGTCATTACCGGCATGGGGCTGGTCTCGCCGCTTGGATGTGAGCTTGATACTGTCTGGAAAGCTCTGCTAGAGGGTAAAAGCGGGATCACTGTGGTAACAAAGTATGATCCGAGTGCGTTCCGTACACGGATCGCGGGCAATATGTCGCCGGATTTTACGACAGAGGGGATCATTGAGTTCAAGGAAAACAAGCATTTGGATGATGTATCCCGTTATGCGATCGTTGCGGCGCATAAGGCGGTGAAGGATTCTGGGATCGATCTTTCTCAGGAAGATCCTGCTCGCTGTGCTGCGGTCATTGGGACGGGAGTCGGCGGATTGGAGACTCTTCAGGAGCAGGAAAAGCGGTATTTGAACTTGGGACCGGCCAAAATGTCGCCGTTTACCATTCCGCGTTTGATGCCGAACTCGCCGGCCGGTCATATTTCGATCTTGTACAATTTGCGCGGGACTAGTTTTTCGGTGAATTCTGCGTGTGCGAGTGCCGGTCATGCAGTCATGTGCATGATGGATGCGATCCGGGCGGGGCGAGTCGATGTCGGTATTACGGGCGGTTCGGAAGCGAGTGTCATCGAGATCGCCATGGGAGCTTTTTGTGCGATGCGCGCCATGTCGGAGCGTAACGATGATCCCCAGCACGCCAGTCGGCCGTTTGACTTGGACCGTGATGGTTTTGTGATGGGAGAAGGCGCGGGGATCCTCATTTTTGAGGAGTTGGAGCATGCGAAGAAGCGCGGAGCGAAGATCTACGCGGAGGTACTTGGCTGCGGGACTTCGTCGGATGCGTTTCATATCGTGCAGCCGAGTGCTTCGGGTGACGGAGCGGCTGCGGCGGTCCGCGGTGCCTTGCAGGAGGCGCATCTTGAACCGGAGCAGATCGATTATGTGAATGCGCACGGGACGAGTACGCATTTGGGCGATATTGCTGAGACGAATGCGCTGAAGGCTGTTTTCGGGAGCCATGCGTACCAGATGAATATTTCGAGCACGAAGAGCATGACGGGGCATCTTTTGGGTGCGAGCGGTGCTGTGGAGCTGATTTTTTCGGCTCAAGTGCTTCAGCATGGGGTCATTCCGCCGACGATGAACTTGGAGACGCCGGATCCGGAATGTGATTTGAACTATACGCCGAATCGTGCTGTGGAAAGGGAGTGTTCTTACGTGCTTTCCAACAGTTTTGGTTTTGGCGGGCATAATGTATCGCTGATCCTTGGGCGTTTCAGCGGTTAGACATCGGTAAATTTTCTGAAAAACAGGAAACGAGCCATCCTCGCAATGCGGTGAGCATCGTGTGATGGCTTTGTTTTTTTACGGCAAAAGTGCCGGAAAAACTCGAAAAAGTTTTGGGTTTTTGGGATGATCGGACTTGTACTCCTGGCGGTTTGTGGTATAATTGGAGGCATAGGAGAGTCTGACTTGAGCAGGCTTGCGACGAGTATCCGATTTTAGAGACAGATTTTGAGACAGATTTTAGGAAAAGAACGAAACAGATCATGTTGGAAATCCGCCAGAAGCGCGAAGTAGCACCGCGCATTTTTGAAATGATTGTTCATGCTCCCCGAATTGCGGCGAAAGCGATGCCGGGACATTTTGTGATCGCGATGCCGGATGAAGTTGGCGAACGGATCCCGCTCACGATCGCGGATTTTGACCGTGAAGCCGGCACGGTGACGCTGGTTTTGATGACGGTGGGGGTCTCTTCGACGAAACTTTCGCGTTTGAATGAGGGAGATTCGCTTTACGCGCTGATCGGTCCGCTCGGCATTCCGTCGGAGATCGACAATTTTGGGACGGTCATTCTGGTTGCCGGTGGAGTCGGTACGGCCCCGGTCTATCCGATCGCGAAATTGCTTCATGAGACGGGCAATAAGGTGATCGTGATCCAGGGAGCACGTACGAAAGAGCTTCTTTTCTGGGTCGATAAAATGGCGGCGGTCTGCGATGAGCACATCGTTTGTACTGATGACGGAACGTTTGGCCGGGCTGCTCGCGTTACGGAACCGCTGCAGGAGATCCTTGAGGCGCGGAAGGATGAGATCGGCTGTGTTTGGACGATCGGACCGGCGATCATGATGAAGTTCTGTGCGAAGACGACGGAGCCGTTTGGAGTGAAGACAGTCGCGAGTTTGAACACGATCATGATCGACGGGACGGGCATGTGCGGCGGCTGCCGGTGCACGATCGGCGGAAAAACGCGTTTTGTTTGCTGTGAGGGACCGGAATTTGATGCGCACGAGATCGAGTGGGATTCCGTGATGAAGCGTCAGCAGCAGTTCAAGTGTCAGGAAAAATGTTCGATGGACCGCTACGTCGAAGAGTGGAATACTGCGAAAAATTCGTGAGAGCGCGGACCGTATAAGGACAGCATTTGTGAAAAGAGAGAGAAACAGACCGGCAAAAGTGCCGTTTCAAATTATATTAAAGGCAAAAGAATGAAAAAAATATCCGATGTCCAACCGACCCGCACGCCGATGCGCGAGCAGGATCCGAAAGTTCGTGCCCGTAATTTTGAAGAAGTGCCGCTGGGCTATTCGCCGGAGGAAGCACGTCAAGAGGCTGCGCGGTGTTTGAACTGTCCGCGGCCGATGTGCGTGACGGGATGCCCGGTGAACGTGAACATTCCCGAATTTGTTGCGCTGATCGATCAGGGGGATTTTGCGGGTGCGGCACGTGCGATCAAGAAGACGAGTGCGCTCCCGGCAGTCTGCGGGCGAGTCTGTCCGCAGGAGAGTCAGTGTGAGTCGAAGTGCATTCTCGGCAAGAAGATGGAACCGTTGGCGATCGGGCGTTTGGAGCGTTTTGCTGCGGATTATGAGCGCGAAAACGGGCTGGTGCAGATCCCGGAAAAGGCTCCGTCGACTGGGAAAAAGGTCGCGGTCATCGGTTCTGGACCTGCGGGGCTGACGGTGGCTGGCGATTTGATTTTGCTGGGGCATGAGGTGACGGTTTTCGAGGCGTTTCACCAGGCTGGCGGTGTTTTGATGTACGGGATCCCGGAATTTCGTCTTCCGAAAGCCATCGTTCAGAAGGAAGTACACTATTTGGAAGAGCTTGGTGTAAAATTTGAACTGAATCAGGTCGGCGGCCGTAGTGTAGATGTACGGGAGCTGCTGGACATTGAAGGTTTCGACGCAGTTTTTCTTGGTGTTGGAGCCGGCCTTCCGGCGTTTATGCCGATCCCGGGGACGGAACTTGGGAATGTTTACTCGGCAAACGAGTACCTGACGCGGTCCAATTTGATGAAGGCGTATCGTTTTCCGGAATACGACACGCCGATCGCGGTCGGTCGGAATGTTTGTGTGATCGGTGGCGGAAACGTTGCGATGGACGCGGCTCGAACGGCGATGCGTCTTGGTGCGGAAACGGTCAAGATCGTCTATCGGCGCAGTGAAGCGGAGCTGCCCGCACGTGCGGAAGAAGTGCATCACGCGAAACAGGAAGGTATCGAGTTCCTTCTTTTGACGAATCCGATCTCCATGCAGGGAGACGAAAATGGGATGCTTCAGTCGATGACGTGTGTGCGCATGGAGCTGGGTGAGCCGGATGCTTCGGGACGGCGCAAGCCTGTGGAGGTCGCGGGGTCGGAATTCACGTTTGAGACGGATCTGGTCATTTTCTCGGTCGGAACGGGAGCGAATCCGATCATTACGCAATCGGTGCCGGGGTTGGAGTTGACTAGCCGCGGATATATCGCAGCGGACGAAAACGGCCGAACGTCGGTCGATGGCGTTTGGGCTGGCGGCGATATCGTGACGGGGGCTGCGACGGTCATCAAGGCGATGGGAGCTGGCCGGAAAGCTGCGAAAGACATTCATGAATGGCTTTTGAGCCGCTGATTCAGGAAAGCGAAGGAGTCTCTGCGGTGCCGCGGATGCCGCAGAGGGAAATTTTCAGGGAGAATATTTGGGATGGAAGTTGAAAAATATACGATCGAACGTCGCCCCAATGGCGTTCTTTTGGTGCGTGTGCATTCAGAAGATTCGGATGGTCAGCCGCTTCCCGATGCGGTCTTTACGTTTCGGCCGATAGACCCGCAGTACGAGATCTGGGCACGCCGTTTTGCGGAGCAGCAGGCTGTTCGATAGGTGGGGACGGTACCTGAAATTTGACCTGAATGTGTATATACCGCTGGAGTTTTCTGTCCAGCGGTACATTTTTTTCTGGAATTCTTCATTTGCGTGCGGTTTGCAATTCGTTTGGTGTTTTTTTGTTCTTTTTTTCTGAGAAGTTTAGCAAAAACTGAAAAACTTGAGTCTTTCTTTAAAAAAATTCCAAAAAAGTGGAGATTTTCTTAAAAATCATCTCAAGAAACGCGTGAAAGAGGATTTTTTCTATTGCGCTTTTTCACTATTTTTTCTATACTTTATGCAATTATGATTAAGTTTAAATTCGTCCCATTTTGTGTTTTTTTTGTGAAGCAGAGTCTTTCACGGCTCTGTTCGGGGGCGATATGCGCTTTTTTCTTCTTTTTTGTTTTCTTCCTTTTTACTTTTTTCCTCTTTGCGGTGTCGGTTCCGGCAGCGTTAGCGGAAGGTGACGTTTCCGTTTCGGCGCTTTCTTGGCAGTGTGCTTCGGATCCTGATTCCGGTTCGTTTGTGTCTCCGGTATTTCGCGATTTTTCTCGAGAGATCGGGATAGCAGTATCGGAAGATTTCTCGGGAATGAGAGAAACGTTTACTGAAAGTGATGACTTTTCCGGGACTGGCGATGTGTTCGGTATGCAGGATAGGCTTGAGGCTGGCGGGACATCTGTCTGTTTTGTACCGACGCTGACGGACAATCTTGGCATGACGTATCCGCGGGAAGAGGAGTTTGGTATTGTTTCAGTCTCGGCAGATTCGTACACGACGCGCAGAGAGGGGCAGTATACCGTTTACGTTTTGGAGGGAAAGTGCGAGCTGCGTCAGGGGCAGGATTCTTTTTGTTCGGAAAGAATGGTCCTTTGGGTCAGTCCGCTCCAGCTGGATGCCGCACAGCGTTCGGTCTACCAGGTCCTTTTGTATTTGGAAGGGACGGCAAATGTCTCATTTGTGACTGCGAAAACGACTTCCAAAGTTGAGGCGGACACGTGGGCAGGGCGTTTGAATACGCAAACGGAGCTGCAGATCCGCGCGGAATTTGTGCCGAAAGGTGAGGGGACTTCGGGTACGGCAGGTCCGGCAGACGGTGATTTTTATACGCGGGCGTTTCAGGAAATGTTTCGTCCTGCTCGGCTTCTTTTGACTCAGTATGCTGCTTCAGCTGTGGAAGCGGGGCTGCAGGGAACAGAGGCAGGGAGTGTACAGGCACATTCTTCGCCGTCATCTTCGCCGTCATCTTCGCCGTCATCCACACCGACGTCCACACCGACGTCCACACCGACGTCCACACCGTCATCTGTGTTGGAATCATCACCGGAACTTCCGCTTCAGAAAACGGAGGGAGAGGTGGTCGTTTCGAATACTCCGCTTCATACGGAAGAGGACGCGTCCATGCCGCCGTTCGTCTTTTCAACGGAAGGCCGGATCCGCAGTGGAAATATTTCGTCATTTGACCCGAATGCGATCCTTCCTGGGTCTCGCAGGATCAGTTTTTTCCCGCGCGGCGATGAGGATATGCAGATCAACGTCACGAAGAAGGGGAATCTGAACAGTGCGGTTTTCAAGAATGGAATCACCGTCTTGATCGACGGAGCGGAAAAAGAGCTGGAAGAGAAAGCACTGCAGGAGAACCGTCTGGATAGACTTGAGGCCATTCGTGATTTTCAGCTTGGGCTCATTGAGATCTCTGCGGACCGGATGGTCGTTTGGTCGGATCAGGATCTGAGCGGGATCAACGATCAGCGTTCCCTGAACCTGAAGGACCATCAGATGGAACTTTACCTGGAGGGCGACATTGTGTTCCGCCAGGGCAATCAGAAAGTTTACGCGAGCAAAATGTACTTTGATGTTTCCCGCCGCCGCGGATACATTCGTGAGGCGGAAGTGTTTGCATCATTCCCGAACGACGAAGGGCTTTTGCGTTTGCGTGCAGAGGAGATCCGAATGCCGTCGGAGGGGACGATGCTGGCGAGCGATACTTTCGTGACGACTAGTCGGATCGGCGAGCCTCTTTATCGATTCCATGTGGGAAGTCTTCTGTTTCGTTCTCAGGACCGGGTACGATTGGATCCGCTTACCGGGGAAGCCATGCGAGATCCAAAGACGGGTGAGTTCTTGACGGAGCACCATAGTGAGCTGGTCGGTCGGCGTACCAAGGTGATGGTCGGTCAGGTTCCAGTCTTCTATTTTCCGAAATTTACCGTTCCGATGGATATGCCGTCGCAGATCGTGAATCGTTTTTCGCTGCGGAGCGGTTCGATATTCGGCGTCCAGGCGATCGTCGGGTTCGATATGTATCGGCTTCTGGGAATGGAGGAACCTTGGAGCGGGACGAGTTGGGATCTGGATGCGCTCTGGTACACAAAACGCGGCCCTGGTCTCGGCACGGAGTTTCAATATGACCGGACTGGAGATGGGCAAGAGATCCCGTTGGGACTGTTTTCCGGAAAAGGAAAAGGGGAATTTGATTTTTGGGGCATTTACGATACCGGCGAAGACAATCTTGGTGAAGGCCGTCGGCATTTGGAACCGGAGACGAAATTCCGCTACCAGCTGTTTGGACGGCATCAGAGTACCTTTGGGAATGACTGGGATCTTAAATTTCAGTTAGGAGTCCTCAGTGACCGAAATTTCCAGGAAGAGTATTTTCAGCACAGTTGGTACGAGGATTCCGACCGGGCGAATCAGCTCAAGATCGGCAAGACGGTCGAAAACCGCAGTTTTTCGCTTTGGGCGGATGTGAGGACGAACGATTTCCACACGCAGACCCAGCGTCTCCCGCAGCTGGAATTCTACTGGCTTGGAGAGCCGCTGTTCGGCGATCTTCTGACGTGGAATTCTTACTCACAGGTCGGTTATGTGCACCTTTTCCCCGACACGGCTCCGGAAGATCCCGCAGATCGGGCGCTCTGGCACCTTCTTGACTGGGAAACCGAGCGGAAGGGAATACGTGCATCGACTCGCCATGAGATCAGCTATCCGTTCCAGCTCGGTGCCGTTAAAGTCGTGCCGTTCGTACTGGGAGAAGCTGCGTATTGGGGAGAGGACCTCAATGGAGATGATACGGGGAGACTGTACGGTCAGGTCGGTGTTCGGGCGAATCTTCCGATGTGGCGGTACTACGATTTCCACAGCCGTCTCTTTAATGTGAACGGCGTCATGCACAAAGTGGATTTTGATGTGGAAGCGCTCGTTGCGGGATCCAATCTGGGAGTGGAAGAACTGCCGCTCTACGACCTGCCGAGCGACCGTGCGCTGATGGATTTTGCGCATCACATGAGTTCGACCCTCTTCAACGGACTGCCGATCCCGGAAAAATACCAGCTGCGCAGTTATGCGGTACGAAGTAATCTCGGCGGTTGGGTGACATCTAATACGGAGCTGGCGGATGACTTGGCGCTGATCCGTTTCGGAATGCACCACCGCTGGCAGACAAAACGCGGAATGACTGGTCAGGAACGGATCGTGGATTGGGTGACTTTCGACACGAATTTCAATCTGTATCCCAATGCGGACCGCGATAATTTCGGTTCGGTGATCGGACTTTTGGATTACGATCTGCGCTGGCATCCGGGAGACCGGCTGACGGTCTACTCCTCCGGAATGTTCGACTTTTTCAGTGACGGTCTCTGTATGGTCGATGTTGGCATGGTACTTGGAAGACCGGGAAAAGGTTCGTTTTTCACGAGCCTTCATTACCTCACCGGAAGCGTTGAAAATGTCGTCATGCGTATCGGTTTTAATTACCGAATGTCAGAGAAATGGGCGGCGGCGTTCATGAGTTCCTTTGACATCTCCGGCAAGGGAAACATTGGGGAATCCGTCAGTTTGACGCGCATCGGAGAATCTTTCCTCTTTACGGCCGGCGTGAATTACGACGATCCGTCGGACAATTTCTCCCTTCATTTCACGCTGGAACCGCGTTTCGGCAAAAAGGGAAGAGTGGCGAGGTCGCTGGACATCGTGCCGCCGGGAGTTTACGGTGTGGACTGAGTTTGCCGTAATGCATCTTCAAAATCGTTTTTCAATGCGGCGGGACTATCGGTTTTCGGCTAGGCAAGGATCTTCTACATCGCAGATCTTCCACATCGCTGCGAGGATCGTGTCGAAGTATTCGTCCGCAGTTTCTTGCTGCATGGACCGCGAGTCGTAGATCATCGAAAACTGGAGTCGGCCTGCGTAGGTCGTACAGCAGATGGAGGCGTTGGTCAACGAGCGGATCGGCGAGGCGGAATCGATTTCTTCCAGCACGAGGCTGCCGATTTTCAGCTCGCCATTTTCGTTTCTTGGAAATGGGAAAAACTTTGGAGGAAACATCGGCCCGATATTCGTTAGGACCATGGAGGCCCAGCAGTCGCGGAGTTTCACTGCATCGTGAAGGTGCCCGCATACGAACCGGGCGTCGCGCATGCTCTGGATCAGAAGGAAGCCGAGGGAATATTTTTTGGCTTTCATCATTTCTCGGTGGATCGAGTTGCGGAAAGAGGCGGAAAGATCGACGTCTTCCCATTTTCGGTCACAAAAAAGCATGCTCACGATGTTGCACGCCGGCATATTTTCAAGGCCGGGGACTCGCAGATCCATCGGGACGGATATCCGAAACCATTTACGGCGGCCTTCATAGGCGAGTTCCGGATTTTTGAGCCGCCATTCTTTCGTTCCAGCCCACACGGCCTGAAGCAGAATATCGTTGAATGTGCAGCCAAAATCACGGCATTTCTGTAGGATCGCAGCAGATCGATCCTGCGGCAGTTTCCGAAACAGAATGCACGGCGCCCCTTTTGGCGGGCAGGAGTCTTCCGGGATAGGAAGTTCTTTTTTGCCGGTCCCATTCTGGATACATTGCCGAACGATCGGCTGAACGCTGTGTGTGATGAGCCGCAGACTGCGGGGAAGGTGCATCGTGCAGATGAGTACCTGAAGAAAATTTTGCCACACACTGCGTCCGAACCAGCCGCGTTCTGCGAGCCGGGCAGGTACTGTTTTCGGAATATTTTGCCATTCCGGAAGTTCGATCCCCTGGGAACGTGCGTAACTGATCAGGAAATCGAGAAAGAATCGGCCAAACCCCTTTCCGTCCCCCGCACTGTGATGACACTTGATGATGAAGTCGGAACGGACTGTCTTTCCCGCGGCGTCTTTTTCCTCCACGATATAGAGACGCAGCATCGGTTCAGAAAAAAGGGAGAGCGGCTCGTTCATGATTTCAGGATACTTATCCCGGCAGATCCCCTCAAGCCAGTAGAGACGCACTCCGAGGATCCGGGAATACTCGCCGCCATGTTCGATCCGGTCCTCCAAACGTTCCGGGATCTTCGGAAATTCCCAAGCGTAACGATACTTTTTCGTTTCGCGGCAGACGGCATAAAAAAGCGGGTGGGACGCAAGAGCTTCCGCGAGGGCAAGTTCGGTCTGATCCCGGTCAAATTCCCCAGAGAAACGGAACCGGCAATGGCATTCCATCGGATAGGTATCTGTACCGTCCAGGAGCATGTACTCCTCAAAATGAGTCATGGGAAGGCTTGATGGCAGCATCGTTCCTCTCGTTTCATGAAAAATGGGGATCTTGCCGGGATATTTCGACAAAAAATTTCCCGGAAGCCTGCTGTCTGTCTGCGTGCGGTGGGAAGACAAAACAGAAGCTCCGGGAATAATTATCGGCATTTTTGGCTCAGGACATCATTTTTTAGAGCATCATTTTTGATGCACTTTTTACGGTTTCGATATTCGTCCGTCTATCTTGTTTTTCTGCCGTCGACCGCTTTTTGAGCTGCTTCGCGAAGGAAGGCTGCATCTTCTGCCGTCAGTTCTTTCGGCACGAACTTCACTTTAGACGCAGGCTCATCAAAAAGCATCGAGAACCATACGCACGCCTGGAGATACTGTCCGCGCGCATTCAAATGGAACCCGTCTCCCGTGAATATCGTGGAGGGGTCCTCCGGACGGTAACCGCTAGGCTGTGTCTCACGCGCAAGCTGAACAGCATCGCCCGTAGGGATCACGCGAAGACCGTGTTTCTTGGCAAGTGTGTCGTAAGCGGCCGTTAGTTTCTCGTACATCTCGCGCTGCGAAAATCCCCAGCCGGCCAAACGTTTTTCATTCGGATGATATGCCCACGTCTGCTGGATCACGATCTCTGCGTTCGGGCAGTTCTTCTTCAGAAATCCGATCAGATCGTCCGCGAACGGCTGGAACGTTTCGTAACGCCAGCTGCAGTGGCTCACTTGCTGGATCGAAATGAAATCCCACTCCTCGCTCTGGATCTTTTCCAGATACGTTGTCCTGAAATGAGCGGGTTTCGTCGGATCTGCGAGCTCTTTCGCCACGTTATTCCAATGCCGTTCAAACGAACAGCCGCCAATATTCAAGTATCCCACGATGAGCTTGCAGTCCGCTGACTCTACGGTCTGGACGAAATACCGCCGGAGGGAATCAGCGAAACTGTTGCCGATCGTCAGGACTCGGACCGTCTTTTTCCCGTCTGCGGCATCTACTGCGGCATCCTGAGCCTGGAGCGGTCGGCAGGTCAGGCAAAAGGCAAGGAGGAACGTGAGGGCGAGTAGTGCAAAAATCGTTTTTTTCATGGATTTGCTCCTGATATAAAGGGTAAGTTGGTGGGAATGTCTCTGATGATAGCACAAACGGCCGAAAGATGCAAGGGGGACTGGAATGAAAAAGCCCATCCGAAACGTCAATGTTTTCGGATGGGGAGAGGACGGTATCCTCTGCTTATGGTTCCGTTTTAGCGGCTTTCAAACGTCAGCGGAACGCTGCTCGTGTTTTCTTCCACTTTTACGTTGACGGCACGTTCAAAAAGGAATGTTTTTTGATTCCAGTGAAATGCCGGATAGTCCGAGGTCTTCTCGATCACGTTCTTCCGGAACGTCAGACCGTCGATCGATTTGGCGTAAACGATCGGATGATCAAATGTTCTGAAAACATTTTCTTCGATCAGAATAGCGTCCGGCCTTCCGCCGTGAAAATACTTCTGCTGCCCCTTTAGATCCGGAATTTCCGGATAGATCGAAATGATACCGTTGGTGAACTGGAACATATTGGTCAACGCGTTCAGAAACGTATTTTTCCGAATGACGACATCGCGGCACGCGCCGGTCTCGAACCAGCCGTTGCAGTCGCCGCACAGCAGGATGGCGGTTCCGGAAGTGTGATCGAAAAGGTTTTCTTCGATAATTGTGCGTTTCGGTGTAGAAAAGAGCGCGCCGCGTGCCCGATTGTTTCGGATGATGTTTTTGCGGAAAATGACTTCTGGTGTCCATGTCAGATTTTCGATCCCGTATTTTCCCGCTTCGGAGATCTCGGCCGGAACCGGTTTTTCGAAACTGATCTCGAAGACTTTCGCGCCGTGTTCGGTCGGTTTATCCACTGCTTTGATCGCCGTGATCCGGTTCACGCCGTCAAAATGCTCCATAGTATTGGAACGGATGAACTGAACTTCATCGCCGACTGTTCCCCAGTGAAAACCATAGGTCTGCGGGTGAGAATATCGTCCCTGAAGCGTTTTGTCGTTGACTCGTTTGACCACCTTCAGGTACGTGCCGTGAACGTTGATCGCGTCGTCCATCATGGATTCGTAAACGCCGTTTTCCGAGAGGAGCTGACCTTTGCAGCCGGAAAAATGCGTGGCGTCCGCGTGGGTCGTGAAATACCGTGAGTCATCGCTGCCGCGGAGACAGACGGAGAGACCGTTCAGGTGGATATTTTCGCTCATCTGAGCCAGAACTCCCATGCCTTCCGCGTAGTGGATCTGAATGTTCTCCAGTTTCGTATTCAGGTCATGAAAAACGAAGATCGCGCACGCCGGCCGATTCCAGGGGCGAAGCGCGACTCGGGTCCCGGGGACAAGTTTCGTGTTTTTCCAGTTAGGGCAGAAGAAAATACGAGGCTGGATTTCTTGCACGTTCGACAGATCGACACGAACATCGGAAGTCGTGAAGACCAGCCGGCGTGTATTTTCCTCAAACGCGATGCCGGTCCCGGATGAGTGCCGCCACTGTGTTCCGAAGAAAAAAAGACGCCCGTTCTCGACTTCGTACTTCACCTCCGGCGCAAGCGCGATCGTAAGGCCTTCCGGTTTGTTTTCGAGGACTTTGACCTGAGAAATTGCCGGGTCCGCGAAGTCGATCTTAAAATTTTTCAATGTGCAGTTCGCGCAGTTTTTCAGAACGATCGGAAGCATTTTCCCATGAAAAACAAACGTGGAACCGGAGCCGTCAAACGTCACGTTCTTCAGATTTTGAAACGAAATGCCGACCGATTTCGGATCGTCCTGGTCGTGATTCGAGATGAAATGTTCCTGTGTAAGGCCTTGGTCATAATAAAAGTGGTAGGTACCTTTCGGGATCGTGATCGTGACGGGGGGCGTGTCGGCCAGGGCTTTAAGTTCTTCCGGCGTCGGGGTTTTCTCCGGCGAATAGAGACACTGCGCCGGATCCGCGAGCTCGTCAAGTTTCTGCTGGAGGCCGGGAATGCCATGCGGCGGTATTTCTTCCGCGAAAACAGGTGCGAAACAGAAGAACAGAAGGCCCGCGGCGAGATAAAATAGTTGAATTTTCATAAAATACTCCTATAGGAATGAGGAATTCCATAATTTTATGCTCCGAAGAATAGCAAAAAAAGGATATTTTTGCAAGAGAGATCGTGGGAAAACTGGCTGAAAATGAAGAAATTGCCAGCGAAATGAGAGAAAAAAGAGGAAGATCCAAGAAAATTTTAAAAAAGATCGAGTAGGGTTTTGTTCGGTAAAATACGGCATGAAAGAGATTTTGTATGTGGTTTGATCCAAGAAAAGTGAAAAAAAATTGGAACTCCCCCCCTTGCGGAAAAATGGAAATGTGGTATATTCATTCGCATCTTAAGTGAAAGCAATGAAACTTAAGAGGAAGTCAAGTCGCAAGACTGATTTATCTTTGACAATATGATGAAATAACATGA
>SUVI01000067.1 GCA_015062085.1 Planctomycetaceae bacterium | reverse complement strand
CAAGATCCTGAGCCGCCGCAAGAGCGGCTGCTCCGCCGCGAGCCAGAATGCCGTCACGGCAGCTGTCAAGCGTGCCCGTTTCATGGCTCTCCTTCCGTACGTTGGCGAGTGATGAAAGGCTGAACGAGCTGTTCAAGCGTAAAAAGACGATGACCGCCAGTGCATCCTGCACGGTGTTACGCCCCATTCGGAGGCGATTTTCGGTACAGATCCTTCTGCAGGGGATTTTGGGCTGAGAATTCCCGTCGTTGTCCGAACTTAAAAGCGGTACCGGTTTCCGATGCCGCTTTTTCTTTTTGGTCCGCCCGGGAACTGGGTACCAGTTTTTTACCATTGAAAACACTGAAAGGAAACACGAAAAACTCGAAAAAATGCGAATTTCACCAAAAGGCGGTCAAAAATATTTTAGATCTTTCGCAGCTTTTCGTGTTTTCCGTGAAATTCGTGTCAGGGCACGTTCACTCCCTTTTTTCTTCTTTTTCTTTTCAGTCCGTTTCTGCGTTTCTTCTGCGCTCTCAGTGGTGAGATCGGACCGAGTCGGTACGTATTTGCCGGAAGAATTTTTTCTTTTTGATTTTTTCTGAAATTCCATCTTGGGCTGCTTGACAATAGGAAGCTCTTTCGCTATACTGAAATGGAGAGTATCCTGCCGTTAGGAAGATCCTGAATATTTTCACCCGCCATTTTGATTTCAAAGGAGCATTTATGCCGTTTTCACGCCGAGATCTTCTTTCCGCTGCCGCCGCTGCAGCTGCCGGAAGTGCCGCTTTCGGGAAACATTCCGTCCTTCAAGCCCAACAGACGCCCAATATTGCGGGTTTTGACGAAACACATACCCACATCGACGAAACGAGACCGTGGGAAAAATACACGGACCGAAAAGTGCGTGTGGGGCTCGTCGGTTTCGGTGCGTGCCGATTTTCGACGCAGTTCAGTCTCCAGGATCACCCCAACGCCGAGATCGCTGCCGTCAGCGACCTGGTCCCTGAACGCTGCGCGGCACTCTCCAAAGAGGCTCGATGCGCCAAAACGTACCCGTCTCTGGAAGAGATGCTAAACGACGACTCCATCGAAGCAGTCTTCCTGGCAACGGACGCTCCGTCACACTGCCGTCAGGCGATCGAGGTCCTGAAACGCGGCAAACACGCGGCCGTGGCGGTCCCTGCGATGTTCGGAGATCTGGAAGAAGCGTACGAACTTTACGAAACCGTCAAAGCAAATCCCCATCTAGTCTACGCAATGTTTGAAACGACGGCGTACCGCGACAGCTGCTATGCCATGCGGCAACTGTACAAAGCGGGCGCTTTCGGAAAAATGGTCTACTCCGAGGGGGAATACTACCACTACAGCGAAGGAGGGATCGGAAGCATCGGTTCGTGGAACAACTGGCGAAAAGGACTGCCGCCGCAATACTATCCCACACACTCCAACGGTTTCTACTGCTGCGTGACGGGCGGTTCCTTCATGGAGGTCTCCTGCATGGGAATGACGAGCCTTCAGGAACGCTACAAACCAGGATCGAACCGGTACGACAATCCGTTCGGTACAGAGATCGCACTTTTCCGTACGTCGGAGGGAGGAATGGCGCGCATGGGCGTGAGTTGGGATACGCCCGGTTTTGGAGGAGAAGTGGGACGCTGCCGTGGACAGCTCGGTTCGTTTACCGACCGATTCATCGGAAATACGCAGGGAAATGAACTCGCCAAAGCCGTAAACATTCTGAAACCAGCCCTTCCTCCCGGCGTCGTTCCCGGAGGCCACGGAGGATCGCACGGCTACCTCGGTCACGATTTCATCGACGCGATCCTCAAAAAGCGCAAACCGCTGGTCGATGTCACCATGGCGCTGAATCTCTCCGTTTCCGGCCTGATCGCACACCTGTCCGCAATGAAAGACGGCGAACTGCTCAAGATACCGCAGTTTACCTACTAAGAATTTCCGCTCCGCCGCGGAAAACACCAAAAAGAGGGCTCTTCCGGAAAGTGCGTACCAGCCCGGATGGACCTTTTAAAAAAGCTCCGCCAGAACGTCTTCCAGTTTCGTGTAGTCCTCCACGCAAAAGAATCGGATATCCGATCGGTAGACCTGCTCATCATTCCCGCCGATGCCGTAATCGTCGCCGACGTACGCGATCTCCGAATGCGTCAGACCGTGTTTTTCGCAGTATCGGTCCAGTGCGTAGAGTTTGTTGAACGGAAACGGCGCGATGTCAAAGGAACTCGACCCGCCGATGAAGACGGTACTTCCCGGAAATGCAGCCTTCACGTCGTCGTACATGACTTTCCTCCGGCTTCTGTCCGGGTCAAACGCGAGTTTGTCCGCAATGTCCGCCTTCGTTCCCAAAAGCGGAAACGTGACCATCCCCGACGCATGAAACTCCACCGGCTCTCCCGCAAACTCCGTGAAACCGTACTTTTCCCGCAGCTCGGCACACACCCGGAGCGTTCGTTCACGATCCGGCTCACACTGCGCGTTTTCGAGGATCTGAAGCGTTTTCGTCTCCGGATCATACTGGGCGGTCTGCATTCCGTAATTCCCGATAATGTCGATCGGGTACTCGTTCATTTGTCCGAAGATCCGCATGCACGCCCCGGCTCCGACCATCAGAAGCTGATACTTTTCCCGCAGCCGGTCCAAAAGCGCACGATTTTTCTCACCCAGCGGCGAACGGTGCTGCGTGAGCGTTCCATCCAGATCAAATGCGATCAGTTTCAATGCCATGATATTCCCTTTTTCTCTCGCGTTCCAAACGTTTTCCAACACGTCATCAGCTTATTCTGCGTCAGGAATCCTGAATGACCGGCAGCGTCAGGACAAACCTGCATCCGCGCGGCATCCGCTGCTCCACGTGGATCGTTCCGCCGTGTTCCCGTGCGATCTTTCGGCAGACCGGCAGTCCCAATCCAGTTCCTCGATTCCCTTTTGAGGACTCAAACGGACGGAAGATCGTCGCGATCTGTTCCCGCGTCAGTCCCGGTCCCGTGTCTTTCACGTAGATCCGGATCACATTTTTTGCCGGATCGTACTGCGTCACGACGTCGATCTGCCCATACGGCAAAGACGTCCCGCTGTCTCCGGCGGCCAGCATTCCCGCGAGTTCCCAATCTTCCTCTCCCAGCCCGCTGAAAATGTGGCTTCCGTCCGCAAAGACCGACTCGGGCTCCAGTGAGACAGTCTCATCATCCGTTCGGTCTGCACCGTCTGTCTCATTCTCCGAGTCCGTCCCGGCCTCATTCTCGCTATACGGGATCGTTTCCATGGAATCCCAAGCCTTCATTTCCTGCTTTTCCCGTTCTTCCTGCTCGCGCAGCATCACTTCGACCACCGCATCGATAGCGTTCGTCACGAGATTCAGTACCGCATGGTAGATCGCTTCCGGGTCAAAAAGCGAATCCGGCACATTCTCGTCCGGATCCCACGTAAGGAGGACATTCGCCTTCCCGGCACGTTCCTGCATAAATTCCACGACTTCTCCCGCGACTTGATTCAGGTTTCCCTGGACCAACTCCGGTTTTCTGTCTTTACTGAAGGTCAGCATGTCCATGATCAGCGCGGAGATGCGGTTCTGATTCCTCTCAACGATCTTCCATCCCTTCGCAATGAACGCTTCCTGATGCTGTTCCAGCCCGTTCCGGATCAGAAAACTCCCGCCCTGGATCCCCTGGAGGATATTTTTGATGTGGTGCGAGAGCGTCGCGACCGTCTGTCCGATCGCAGCCAAACGCTCCGACTGAAGCATTCCCTGATAGTACCGCGTATCCTCGACCGCCAGTGCCGTGTAGTGCGCAATGGTGATCATCAACTTCAGATATTCTTCGCTGAAACGATGATTTTCCTGCACGCCAACGCCTCCGGAACTGCAAAACGTGTCGAGATAGATCGCTCCGAGATTTCCGTACCGGCCCTGCAGCGGCACGCAGATCGCCTCGTGGATCCCGACGGTCAGCACGCTATTTGCATCATTCCAGCGTTCGTCATTCTGCGCATTGGAGGTCAGGACCCCCTTGCCGTTTTTCAGAACGTAATCCAGGATCGTTTTACTGATGATCATCTTCTGCTGCGGATCCTGTCCCCGAACTTTTTTCGCACGCGGCACTAGGCAATTCGTACTGCTGTCAAAAAGCAGGATGCACCCCCGGTCCGCGTCGACAGACTTGAAGATCAAATCGAGCAGATTCGCCGTCAGCTCGTCAATATCCATGTATCGGCGGACAGAATGCGTCATTTTGTAGAGCAGATCCAGAAATCCCTGCGCCTTAGACACCCAAGTCTCCGGGATCCCAAGCCGGTTTCCGCTTCCGTGCGCCAGAAATTTCTCCCCTTCCGTATGCGAGATCGTCTTCAGTATCCGTTCCGACTCCCCGGCAGAGATCATCGTCACGTCCATAGCATCAAACGCAGCCTCTTCACCGGAAAACCGTTCCATCTCGTACAGCGTCTGCGCTCCGGCCCCCATTGCCTGAAACTCACGCGTCTGAAACTCACGCGTCTGAAACTCACGCGTCTGAAACTCACGCGTCTGAAACTCACGCGTCTGAAACTCACGCGCCTGAAACTCACGCACTCGCAGCTCGCGTTCTTCAGAAAGTAAAGGATGATCTTGCCCCTCACTCCAAGCAGAAGAAGCAGGAAACTCCGAATTCCGCTCCTTCACCAGCAGCAGAAGAGTCCCTCCCATCTGTATCCGATCTCCCGGCTGCAATTCGTCCCTCTTGATCTGTTTCCCGTTTACGAACGTACCATTCAGACTGTTAAGATCCTCCAGAATGACCCGGCCATCCTGTTCAAGCGTCAAAACCGCATGACGGCGCGACACTTCCGTATCTGCCAGACAGACCGAGCAGCCGGAATCCCGCCCGATCATGTACTGCGTTTCCGATAAAACGATCTGTTTTTTTAAATGGTTGCCGTAAACTACTAAAACAAATGTAGGCGCCATAAAATTTTAAATTTCTCAAAAGGAATCAGGAAAACAGGCACACTCTCTATTTTGAACGAGGGGAAAAGTTACGTCATACACACCCAACTGCCGTTTCCGCCAATAATATTCTTCATTTTAACCAAAATTCAAAAAAATTGCAAGGGTCCAGAGAAAAAGTTCCGTAAAAATTTTTGACTTTCTCAAAAATTGCTCTTGACAGACCGAAAAAAAAACGTTAAATTCCATGTATCAAAAACAACGGAAAGCATTCGAAACATGAAAGTGTTTCCTGACCGTCCAATGACCGTCCAATCGCTCCCGGAATAGCTCGCCAAATCCACTGCCCCCCTGGGATTTCAGCTATCCGGGAGATTTTTTATCCACTCTTCTCACTCCTCCTTCCACCTCAAAGACCTGTGTTTTTCCCATACGCTTTTTTTCCGCTTTTTTTCCGCTTTTTCCCACACTTTTTCCACACGTTTTCCACACGCGGAACGGCTTCCCGGAAAGCGGGGCAGCTCCTACTTTTCACGAAGTTTTGAAAGGATCTTCCGCCGGATCTCGCCGTCCTCGAACAAATAGAATTTCCCCGACCCCAGATTCATGGGAAGATAGCGCACCGTCAGCCCTTTCAGCATCTCAGACGCCTCCAGATCCGCCTCCGCCTCCCGCATTTCCAAAAGGATCCCGGCCGCCGACGCGGAAAGCTGGATGTTCTTCGAACTTTTCTGCGTCTCCTCGGACCTCACCATCGGGCCGGCTCCTTCACTTCGCGGCCTCTCCGATCCCAATGCCGCCACCATCGGCGAATCATCGCTCCTGTCCCAATGGTACGTCACCAGCTCCAGATCCTCATCCAACCGACCCTTCAGCCAATCCTGGACCCCCTCCCACGGATCCCTCCGAGCGATCGCCAATGCCGCAAGCCACGCGATCCTCGACTCCGCCTCCATCCCCTTCCAAAGGATCTCCTGATCCAGCACCTTTTCCAGCTCCGGAATCGCTTCACGTGTCCCAAGCGCCAGCAAAAGACGGCATAAATGCGCCTGGATCCCCTGCGGCTCCTCCAGCTCTCCCAGCCGAAACGCTCCCCGTTCACTGCTCCAGCGCACCAGCCAATCCGCGGCCTGCGCAGAAAGAACTTTCGGCTCCAAAAGTTCCAATGTCCGAAGCTCTTCCGCCGTCAAGACCCGTGCCTCTTTTCGACACTCCGCATCGATCCACGAAAGCGTCCTCTCCGAGATCCCTCTCCACCGCTCCCCGGCAGATCTGCGCATCTCCTGCGGATAAAGCAGCTTTTCCTCCAAAGTCTCCAGCTTCACAAAATGAAAAAACGCCGACTTCCGATTCGGATGCCTGACCGCAGTCCCAAGCTCATACTCGCCGACCTCCAGATTGACCCCCTCACGGCAAAACACTCTCCCCTCCGACATCCGGTCAAAAAAAGACGTGCCAAGACCACTGTTCTGAGGAACTCCCACCTGAAGAAACTGCGCAGTCTTCATCTCGCTATGCTCCCAATATTCCGCAGACAAACACGGCTTCATCAAAAAAACGAGCCGGCTCAAAAGGATCGCGCCGGATGGTGTCATCTTCCGAGAATCCAGCGTCTCCTGCAGCTTCTTAAGCGTAAGCTCCGAAAACTCCTCACTGATCAGCGCATCTTCCAGCGTCTGGACCGCCAGCCAGATCTGAAGACCGATTCGCTCGCCATTCCTGCTGATCGGACTCAAAAAAGAAAATCCGTCCCCCCCTAACGGTTCCTGATTCGGAAGTACGGAAAATTGCCGCGTCGTCCGCTCATGTAAGTTGATCCACGGCACCAATTTGTCCTCCGGAAGATTCACCGACGCAAGCAGATGAACCATCTCAAACACCTTCTTCTCCGTCAATCCCCCACTCTCGCTCCGATGCTCCGGACTCTCCAGCCACTTCATCCGCGCTTGATGTAAAAGACCCCAGACCCGCATTCGGTCATCCTCAGAAATGGTGTCACTGACGATGAGATGACGAAGCATCTCGATCACCTCGTAAATACCGTCCCCATGCTGAATTCGCTCCTCAAGCTGACGCCGCGCCTGATTCCGACGCGACGGAATATCGTCCACCAAAAGGCTCCACTGCGACTCCTCCCAAACCACACGCTCCTCGTCCGGGATCGGAAACTCCCGCACCTCAAGCTGACGCTTCAACTCCTCTTCCAGAAAAAACAGCCTCTCCTGAAGCTCAAAAGAAAGATCAGACTTCCGCAATTCTCGACAGACCAAAGAAAGAAAACGGATCTTCTGCGGCATCTCCGTCTCAGAATGAACGAGCTGTGACAAATTTTCCCACGCATACTGACGGCGATGACTGGAATCACTGTCCAGCATCGTGATCCAATGCAGATACTTCTGCTCGTCCGGAAACTCTTCGGAAAAAACTGCCATACTCGACAGACTGCTCCACAAGATCCCTCCGGCAAGTAAAAAACTGCGTCCTGTCAGCCGCATTTTCCGCTCCAAATCACTACTCCCAAATTCCTCCGGGAAAAGTTCAAGATCCAGCAAAATTTGCTCTTGCCAAAAACTCCATTCTTTGTTATTATAACCGAGAAAATTAAAAAAGTCTACAGGCAACCCACAAAAAAATCCCTATTTCAAGATTTTTTTACCATTTTATGAGTCACAAATTTCCCAAAATCACTATCCTTGCAGCCGCACTGGTCCTCGGTACTCCGTTACTTCCGTGGAACGCAGACCCCTGCGAGACCCAAGCGCAATACCTTCATCTGACTGCCGAACAGATGCAGGCAGCTCTTTTATGCCCGACAGATGAGTCCAAAATGTTCGTCACAGACTGCTATGAACTCGTCGCACGCGGAGTCGTTCCGGAAGCTCTCGTACTCTCTTCCTTTAACTATGCCTACCAGAAACCTAAAAATCGGTGGGTCTATTTTCAGGAATCCCTGAAACGGCGCTGCGAAAAGATGGGGATCGACCTTGCCGCTGAAAGAAAGAAACTTCACTAAAAGAGCAGGTTCCACAATTTTTTTCATGTGGAAAACCTGTGATTTTTTTCCAGACAAACGTTTCCTTTCCGTGGAAAACCGCCAAAGCTGCCGACACGCGAAACTCATTTCTCAAATTTCCAGACATGTGATGAGTTTCGCAACATTTACACGACATGCAAATCACATCTTTTCAACGTTGATGATCTTGTCTTAAAAACAGAACGACTCCGCAAAACACGAGACATTCCCCAAACATACTTTTTTGTTTTCCACATCCATCCCCCCAAACCAATATTACTAATATTTTAAAAATTAATTTTAAATAGCTTTGCTCCCCTCTCACCTCCCTCTGAAACGGTTCATCTGACACTTTTTCAACATTTTCTGAATTGGCCGTCTCCATTTCACACACAAAAAAACACAGACCTCCCAATGAGTGCCGTTTGTCAAAATTTCTAACTATAAAAAATTCCACAGAACAAAACCCAATAGAAAATATTCTATTTAGAATTTAATATAATCACTGGCAGGCGTGTTTCTTTCGGATAAATTTTGGGAAAGTTGGTTTTTTAAGAAGATTCTCCTTGCATTGTTCTGCAATTTGATGTATAATAGCATCTTGAATGTTAATTATTAATTCCTTGGAGAATAAATATGAAGATCATCTGCAAACGCGAACTTTTGGCAAACTCGTTTGGTATGACTGGCGGGATCGTAAAAGCACAGTCTCCCAAGCCGATCCTTCGAAATGTGAAGATGGAAGCACATTCGGACGAGATCGTGCTCTTTGCGACGGATATGGAAGTCGGACTCCGCATTACTTTCCCATGTGATCAGGTCCAGGAACCAGGCAGCGTGGTCATGCCGGCAGATCGTCTCATGATGATCTTGAAAGAGTCTCGTGAAGAATTCGTGACGATCGAAAGTGACGGAAACAAAACGATCATTACCGCAGAAAGCCGATTCGTATTTCCAACGGAAGATCCTGAAGAATTTCCGGGTACTCCTGTTTTTTCGGAAGAAAATTTTCTGGTCACGAAAGCCCGTTACGTTCGTGAAGCGATCCGGCGTACGAGTTTCGCGACGGACAGCGAGAGCGGCCGGTATGCGCTCGGCGGGATCTTCATGGACTACAAAGAGAATCGCCTGAACTTTGTGGCGACGGACGGTCGGCGCATGGCAGTGCAGCAGATTGAGGCCTCGGTGCACGGCGAGTATCCGGAGCAGAAAACTGCGATCGCGACGCCGCGTTCTCTTGCGATCGTCGATCGTCTTCTGGTCCATGGGGACGCGGATGTTTCCATTGCGCTTCAGGACAACTGCTTCATGATCCAGTCGGAGAACATTTTCTTTTACTCTTCGCTTTTGGAAGGCCGATTTCCGGAATGGCGTGTTGGGATCAGTCAGCTTCGCGAGCCGAAAACGCTCGTGCTTCCGATGGATCCGTTTTCTCAGGCGATCCGTTTTGCCGCGGTCGTGACGGACAATACATTTCCCGGCGTGATCTTGGAGTTTGGGGAAGGGAAGATGACGATCTCCGCGGTACACGTGGAGCGTGGTGAGATGGTGAGAGAGTTTCCGGTCGATTATCCGGATGCGTACATGGCGCTGAAGCTGAATGGAGGGTACCTCGCCGCGTTTTTGCGTGCCATTGGAGATGACGCTGCCGTAAAGATGAATTTCGTCGACTCGCGGATGGGGGTGCTTTTTGAGACGGAAGACGGATACCGATACCTCGTCATGCCGATGCAGCTGGACGCGAAATTGCGAAGGAACGCAGGAACGAAAGAGGCGTCGGAGGACTCGGATGCCGAGTAGGGCGGACAGGTGAGTTATGAATGGGCTCCAGTTGGATTTTTTGCCGCAGGGCGGAGACGGTGCCGGGTCATCTTCTCTTTCCGAGGTCCTTTCCGGGCTGGTCTCGCAGTTCGGGATCGGGAGGAAGCGGGATGAGGATGAATTGGGCGCGTTTTGGAAGGAGCTTGTCGGTGAGCTGGCGCAATATTCGTCGGTCGGCGGAGTGCGTCGCGGGAACTTGGAGATCATAGTCTCCGATGCTATTTTTGTGCAGGAATTGCTTTTTCAGAAAGAGGAGCTGTTAAAGCGTCTGAAAGAGCGGTTTCCTGGATCCGATTTTAAGGATCTGCGTTTTCGTGTGGGAAATGCGGGCTGAATCGGTGGGGTTACGCGGTTCGAAAGGGGAAAAACATGGCTTCCATTTTGGTTACGGGAGGTGCGGGGTTCATTGGTTCCAATTTCGTTTACCAGTGGCTTCGGGAGGAAAACTCCGGGATCGTGGTGCTCGACAAGCTGACGTATGCCGGGAATTGGGATTCTCTTGAACCTTTGACGCAAAAAGAGGAGATTGCCGGGCGTTTTGTTTTCGTGCAGGGCGATATTGCGGATCCTGTTTGTGTCGCGGAGATCTTGCGAAAATACGACATTGAGAAAGTCGTTCATTTTGCGGCGGAATCGCATGTGGACAGATCGATCGACGGACCGGCGGTCTTTGTGCAGACGAATGTGCTCGGAACGTTCGTTCTGCTTGAAGAGTGCCGGAAGTTCTATCGGGAGCTTTCGGAGGAGAGGCAGGCGGGATTTCGATTTCTGCATGTGTCGACGGACGAGGTCTTCGGTTCGCTTGGTCCGACGGGGAAATTCCGGGAAACGACCCCCTACGATCCGCGTTCTCCCTACTCGGCGAGCAAGGCGGCCAGCGATTTTTTTGTGAATGCCTACTTCCACACGTACGGCCTCCCTGTCGTGACGACCAACTGCTCGAACAATTATGGACCGTTCCAGTTTCCGGAAAAACTGATCCCGCTGATGATCCTGAACTGTCTGGAGGGGAAACCGCTTCCGGTTTACGGTGACGGACTGAATGTGCGGGACTGGCTTTATGTGGAAGATCACTGCACGGCGATCCGTACCGTTTTGCGGGCCGGCAAGTGCGGGGAATCGTACAATCTCGGCGGAAACTGCGAAACGACGAACATCCATATCGTGAAGACGATCTGTGCGCTGGTGGACCGGCTTGCTCCGGAGTACGGGATCACGCTCCCGCAGAGTCCATGCGAGTCGCTCATCACGTACGTTCAGGATCGTCCGGGGCATGACCGGCGTTACGCAATGGACATTTCCAAAGTCGAAGCGGAACTCGGCTGGTCACCGGCCATGACGTTTGAAGAAGGGATGGAAAAGACGGTGCGCTGGTATCTTGAAAACCGGGAATGGTGCGACGCCATCACGCAGGGGCGTTACCAGCGTCAGCGATTAGGGAATGTGCGCTGAGTCAGGCGGCTGAATGGAGCCGGTTTGAACGGCTGCTTAAGCATATTGGGATCCGGGAGGAATTTATGAAAAGTACGAAAAAAGGGATTCTTCTGGCGGGCGGTGCCGGAACGCGCCTCCATCCGATGACGCAGGCGGTGAGCAAACAGCTTCTTCCTGTTTACGACAAACCGATGATTTTTTATCCGCTTTCCGTTCTGATGCTTGCGGGGATCCGCGAGATCCTGGTCATTACGACGCCGGAGGATCAGGCTGCGTTTCAGAGGCTTTTAGGAGACGGTTCGCGGTGGGGGATCCAACTCACTTACGTCGTACAGCCGAGGCCGGAAGGGTTGGCACAGGCGTTTATTTTGGGACGGGATTTTGTGGGAGAGGATTCCGTTGCGCTGGTCTTGGGAGATAATATTTTTTACGGTCAGGGATTTCAGGCGATGCTTCATGCTGCTTCTGTGCAGGAGAGCGGTGCGACTGTTTTTGCCTACCAAGTTCGGGATCCGCAGCGGTACGGCGTCGTCGATTTTGACGAAAACGGCAATGCGCTCCACATTGAGGAGAAACCGGCGGTCCCGCGTTCCAATTATGCAGTGACTGGTCTCTATTTTTACGATAATTCCGTGCTGGACATTGCGGCGAATTTGAAACCCTCGGCTCGCGGCGAGCTGGAGATCACGGACGTGAATCGGATCTATCTGGAGCGCGGCGAGCTGAAGGTGCAGATCTTCACCCGCGGTTTTGCGTGGTTGGACACTGGGACGCCGGAATCGCTGCTTCAGGCTTCCAATTTTATGGAAACGATCGATCATCGTCAGGGGCTTAAGGTGGCGTGTCTGGAGGAGATCGCACTCGAACGCGGTTTTATTGAGGAGAGCGGCTTTGAAGTGCTTGCGGAGCAGTACAAAAATGAGTATTGCGCCTATCTGAAACGAGTTTTGGAGCAGAGACGCCGCGGGAATTGCGGAGTTTCTGTGAAAGGGAACTGAATTTTAAAATTGGATTTTTAAAAGGGATCTTTCAATGTGGAAAACTTGTACAGAAGCGTTAAGTTTTCCACATTGGCTGAAAAGAAAGTGAAAGTATGAATGAGTCTGTGATCAACGGTGTTGAAATTACTTCGCTGAAACGTTTTTCGGATCAGAGAGGCTGGCTTTCAGAGATCTATCGGGATGATGAACTTCCGGAAGGGATCCGTCCTGCGATGTCGTATGTGAGCGAAACGCTTCCCGGTGTGGCGCGCGGACCGCATGAGCATCGGGAGCAGACGGATATTTTTGTTTTTCTGGGACCTGGAATGTTTCGGCTTTATTTGTGGGATCCCCGGGAAGGTTCCGAAACGTACGGTGCGAAGATGAAAGTGGATGTCGGCGGGTCTGAGCCGGTCCGTGTGATCGTGCCTCCGGGAGTCGTTCATGCGTATCGCTGCATCAGTGAGGTCCCGGGCTGGTGCATCAATCTTCCTGACCGACTGTATGCCGGCTGGGGGAAGAAAGGACCGGTCGACGAGATCCGTCATGAAGATGATCTGAATAGTGAGTATCAGCTGGATTAAGGGGGGAATGGCATGGCAAACGTTGGAATTTATCAGCAGTGCTGGGGAAAAACGGATGCGGAACAGCGTCTGGTCGGTCTGATCGCGCAGATCCTTTCGGAAGTTCACGATGTGGAGATCGTACACCATGAGCCGGAACTGGTATCGGAAGAGTGGGGGAGACGGCTTGGTCTGGACCTGCGGAGAACGGCGTTTCGGTATCTTGAGGCCCCGAAGACTGGGGTGGGGACTGTCGGAAGTGTGAATGTTTCGTCGGATCATCTGGAAGAGCTCAGCGGGCGGTACGATGTCTTTCTGAATGCGAGCGATCAGCCGCCGATCCCCAATCGTGCAAAGTGCGGGATCCTGTTGACGCAGTTTCCGCAGTACGATCAGGAGACTTTCTATGCGGAAGAGCGGAGTGAAGAGGCGGCGGGATGGTTTCGGAATTGGTTTGGAGGCGGAAAAAGGAAAGAAAAGAGAGATTGGCAGAGACGTTTCTTTTCGTACCATCACTACGGATGCCTTTCGGAATATGCTCTTCAATGGTGTACGAAACGCTGGGGGCTCATGCCGAAGATACTGGACCCGGTCATTCGAAAAAATGGATCGGCTGCGGAAAAGACGAGTTCTATCGCTGCGATGGGACGTTTGGAGCTCCGGAATCTTGATCGGCTGGATATGGTCATCAACGTCTTTCAGGACCTTTGCGACAGGAAATTTGCGAGGGTGAATCTTTCGCCGGATGAATGGACGCTGGAGCTCATCTGCTCTGGAGCAGGGGAGGAGGCCGAGGAGTGTTTGCGGCAGTTGAAAATGAAGGCGTTCGGCTATCGGGTGAGATTTCACGTCGATCCGGATTGGGAGACTCAGGAAAAGATCCTTGCGGAGGCGAAATTCTTCTGGTATTTGCGCGGGTTCGGGGTCATGGAACAGGATGAGCCGGATAAGATCGGGGGAACGGATCTCTCTGTGCTTCTGGCGCAGGATGCCGGTGCTTTGCCTCTCGCGTTTCATGCGGGCGGGATCGCAAAAGTCATTCGGCACGAAAAGAGCGGGATCCTGTGGGAGGATTACCGTGAATTGGGGGATTTTACGCTGGCGCTGCTGCTGCAGAAGGATTACTTGCCGGTTTTTGCGGAAGGGGCTCGCGAAAATGCAAAATTGTATGGTGAAAATGAATTTCGTGCAAGCCTCGAACGATTTCTTAGAGGGGTCCTTGAAGTGAAAATTGATTAAAGGTACGATTGGGAGATCGGCGGGATCTTTCTGGGATCTTTCTGGGATCTTTCTGGGAATTTTCGATCGGACCGAAGTGGAAAACGGGAGGTTTGAGGCTGCAAACTCCCGTTTTTTTTATGGTGGAAAAAAATTTTTTAAAAAAGTAGAAAAAATTTTTTCTTTGTGGTGAAATGTCTTTTGTTCGTGTGTTTCGGAAAATTTCTAGTGTCGTTTTGGTGTCGTAAAAACAAGGAGAATGTGCGTTCCCGGACGTTTTGTCGGTTTGCGGTCAAATGTTCACATCGGGGTGTTCGGAATGTGTGTGGAAAACCTGTTACGAGTGTACACAAAGATGGTAAAAACGGCAAAACACGCACTTGACAAAGTTTGGGGAATGTAGTAAAACTATTATATCATCATTGGCAGTCGATGATGAAAATTTTTAAGGACGAAAAAAACAGAGTAAAGGAATGCGTTATGGCATATGGAAAATCGCGCAGTATTGAAAAAAACAGTTCGAAACTTCCTCTTACCTCTCGGCAGCGTGAAGCGCTGGAGTACATTCGGCACTGTGTGCGTAAACGCGGTTATGGTCCGACTGTCCGGGAGATCGGAGATCAGATGGGGATCCATTCTCCGAATGGTGTGGTCGGTCATTTGACGGCACTTGAGCGGAAAGGTTTTATTCAGCGTGAAGCGAATCTTTCACGTTCCATCATGCTGGTGGACTACAGTGAGAAGAAAGCTGCAGGTCTTCCATTGAAGAGCTGTATTTGGGACGGACGTTTTGTCGATCCTTCGGATCCGGAGGAGCGTCTTGAGATACACGAGAACATCCAGGTCTCCGGAGATGAATTTTTTCTTGTTCGCGTACAGGATTCGAGTCTTTATGAATCGTGTTCTTTTCGCGGCGGCGACCTGCTTCTGATGCGCAGTTCTAGGAATGCGAGGCTTGACGAGATCGTTTTGATGCGCGGCGAAGAGAATGAAGTGGAGCTTGCCCGATGCGAGGATTGTTCCGATGACGGCAGGCTGGTCCTTTGCAGCCGTACGCGCTGGTATGAGAATTCTTATTCGAGGATCTACGGCATTTTGGTCTCCGTGATCCGTTTGGGGTTTTCGTTTGCTTACTAAATTTTGAGGTCAGAGGTCAGAAGTCTGAAGTCTGAGGTCAGAAGTCTGAAGTCTGAGGTCAGAAGTCAGAAGTCAGAAGTCTGAAGTCAGAAGTCTGAAGTCAGAAGTCTGAAGTCAGAGGTCAGAGGTCAGAAGTCTGAAGTCAGAGGTCTGCGGATCCTGATCGCACGGCAGTTTTAGGTTTTTGGGCAGTTTTAGGTTTTTGGGCAGTTTTTTTTGTAAGTTAGGAGTTAAGTTTTTGAGTTAAGTTTTGATGAGGATCGTGAGATCCGGCGTTTTATCTTCCTTTTGCCTCATTCGAATGGGAAAACTCATCGAAATGAGGCTTTTTTATTGGGCGAGGGGCTTTTCAAAATTTAAAAATCGGGTAAAATGAAGTGGTGTTTTAGCAGATCGAAAAAGAGGAGGCGCCATTCCGAAACCGATGAGTTACCAACTGATATTACCGAATGGATTTACGCTTTTGGGCGACCCGCTCATGGAGTTCCAGTCTGCGGCATTTGCAGCGGCGACGCGAGCCGGGAGTGTTTGGGATCCTTCTGGAAAGTATGGTCTTGCGGCGTATGTGTGCGAGATGATGCTTCGCGGAGCAGGGGATCGGAGCAACCGGCAGTTTCTGGAGGCTGTTGACCGGATCGGGATCGACAGGACGGAATCGCTTACGACGTCGAATTTGGAATTTCGTGCAGCGATGCTGAAGGAGAATCTCTACGACGCGATGGAGCTGTACGCGGATGTTCTCCAGCGTCCCGTGATGCCGAAAGAGGAGATGGAAGCCGGCCGTCAGGTACTTCTTCAGGAGGTCTCGGCGAGTGAGGACGATCCGGAGGGGCTTTTGTCGCGGACGCTGGAGGAGCAGTTTTACGGAAAGGCGTGGGGACACGATGCGGATGGGGACCGGGAGGGGATCGAGAGGATTTCCTGGGAGGATGTCTGCGGGCATTACGAGCGGTTTTTGGTGCCGAATCGGTGTGTGATGGCGATCGCGGGAAATTTTGACTGGGAGAAGGCCGCGGAGCTGGCGGAGCGTTTGTTTGGAAGCTGGGAGAGACGGGAGGTGCCGGAGCTGCCGTCGTTTGCGGTGGAGCGGGAGCCGGTACATTTGGAGTCGGATTCGCCGCAGACGCAGATCGGGCTTGCGTGGGAGATCGTCCCGTTTCCGCATCCGGACCGCCTGAAAGCGTGGGCTGCCGTCAGTATTTTGAGCGGCGGGATGAATTCGAGGCTTTTCAATGAAGTGCGGGAGAAACGGGGACTTTGCTACGATGTGGACGCTCGGTGCCATTCGTTTCGGACGCGGGCGGGGGTCTTTTGTACGGCAAGCTGTCGGCAGGAGAACGCACAGCAGACTCTGGACGTCATCCTTCAGGAGATCCGAAGGCTGGAGCAGGGGGTCACGGAAGAGGAACTGCGTGCGTATAAAGCCCGGTACCGCATGGCGCTCGTGACGGCGCGGGAATCGTGTCAGGCCTGGGCGTCGGAATTGGCGGCGGATTGGATGAATTTTGGAAGGATACGCAGTAATCAGGAGATCTTGGAGGCTGTGGAACGGCTTACGGCTGCGGAGATCAATGCGTACGCGGCCGAACATCCGGTCAAAGACCTGCTTCTTTGCACTTTGGGGAGGGAGCCCTTGAAATTTTGAGCGCTTTCTGATATACTGAAGTGTGCGGGAGCTTTGGGTGGAGCGAGCGGCACTGGAAGCTGCCGCGGAGACATTACTTCGATTTACCTCGATTTACTTCGATTTACCTTAATTTACCTCATGGGAGAAATGAAAATGTCCTGTGCCATGGAATGCAAAAAAGCGGAAAATGCTGAAAATTGTGCCTGCACGTACATGAGCTGCCCGCGTCGCGGAATGTGCTGCGACTGCGTTCGGCATCATCTTGCGAAACGGCAGGTCCCCGGCTGCTTCTTCTCGAAAAGCGGTGAGGCGACTTACGATCGGAGTTTTGAGCACTTTGCGAAAGAAGTGATGGAAAAGAAAATTTGAGAGACTTTGGAAGGAACGTGAAATGAAATTTACTCTTTTGTCTGGCGACATTACTAAGGTAGAGGCCGATGCGATCGTGAATGCTGCGAATGTGACGCTTTTGGGCGGAGGCGGCGTGGACGGTGCGATCCATCGTGCGGCGGGTCCGAAACTGCTCGCGGAATGCGTGACGCTCATGGGGTGCAAGACCGGTGAGGCAAAGGTCACGAAAGCGTACCGGCTTCCCGCGAAATTCGTCATCCACACTCCAGGACCGCGGTGGCTTGGCGGAAGACGGAATGAAGAGCAGCTTCTGGCGAACAGCTACCGGAACTGTCTGAAACTCGCTGCGGAAAAACAGTGCCGAACGGTCGCGTTTCCTTCCATCAGCACGGGGATCTTCCATTTTCCGCTGGATATGGCGGCGGCGATCGCGATTCGGGAGATCCTGACGTTTCCGGAAGGTTCGTCGATCGAAGAGGTCATGATGGTCTGTTTCGACAAAAAAACGCTGGGAGCTTACGAACTGGCATTGGAAAACTGGAAAAAGAGAGCGCAAAAGTAAAGAGGAACGCTATGCCGGACTGGACGGACCTGTCGCGGGAGGATATTCTGCATTTTTTGCGGAGTTCGGATGAAAAGGAACTGGAAACGCTTTGGAACGAGGCGGATGCCGTCAGAAAGCGTTTTGTCGGGGATGCCGTTCATTTGCGAGGACTCATCGAGGTCTCAAATATCTGTACGGCACAGTGTACCTATTGCGGGATACGGGTCAAAAATCCGAATATCCAGCGGTACAGGATGACGATGGAGGAGATCCTCGACAGTGTTCGGCTCGCGCAGCAGTTCGGGTATGGAAGCATCGTGCTTCAATCTGGGGAAACGCCTGCCGCGATGCCGACGGACTGGGTGACGGAGATCGTGCGCGAGATCCGGAAAATTTCCACTCAGGCCATTACGCTGAGTCTTGGAGAACGCCCGGCGAATGATTTTCAGGCGTACCGCGACTGGTTCGAGGCGGGAGCGGACCGTTACCTCATCCGTTTCGAGACGTCCGACCCCGAACTGTTTTCGAGACTTCACCCCGGCCATCCGGGGCTGGAGTGCAGGCTGGAGGCCCTGCGGAAACTACGGGAGATCGGTTTCGAGATCGGAAGCGGCTGCATGATCGGTGTACCGGGACAGTCGTGGGAGACTCTGGCGAACGACATCATGCTGTTTCGGACTCTGGACCTCGACATGATCGGCGTTGGGCCGTTTCTGCCGCATCCGGAAACACCGTTGGGGCAGGAATTTCTTAAGGTGCGGAAATTCCAGGAGGAGAACGGGATCGATCCGGCTGCGCTTACGGAATATTTCGTTCCGAATGATGAACAGATGACGCTTAAGACGGTCGCACTTACACGGCTGGTCTGTCCCAGAGCAAACATTCCGGCGACGACGGCGCTGGCGTGTATCGACCGGTCGATGGGACACCGAAACGGCCTGAATCGCGGCGCGAATGTCATTATGCCGAACGTGACGCCGGCGAAATACCGTCAGCTGTACGAGATATACCCTTCCAAATCCTCGACGCTGGAGGAGGCGGAACGATTTGACAAAATGTTGAAAGAGCGGATCCTTGCTGTGGGAAGGACTATTGGCGAGGGACCAGGAACTTCTGAAAACTTCAGATCGGGGCGTCATTTAACGCAGTAAGATCGGATCTGTACGGCGATCTGCTGCGTAAATTTTGGGCTAAAGGTCCCACGCGCGACGACATGACGGGCAGCCAGTTTGGGAGTCGGCGCGTCTCGCGTCGTTTTTAGGAGGCGGTGCGTCTCGCGTCGCATTTGGGAGGCGTCGCGTCTCGCGTCGCATTTGGGAGACGGCGCGTCTCGCGTCGCTTTTAGGAGTCGGCGCGTCTCGCGTCGCTTTTGGGAGACGGCACGTCTCGCGTTGCTTTTGGGAGGCGTCGCATCTCGCGTCGCTTTTGGGAGACGGCACGTCTCGCGTCGCATTTGGGATGCGTCGCGTCTCGCGTCGCTTTTGGGATGCGTCGCGTCTCGCATCGCTTTTGGGAGGCGGCGCGTCTCGCATCGCTTTTGGGAGTCGGCACATCTCGC
>SUVI01000066.1 GCA_015062085.1 Planctomycetaceae bacterium | reverse complement strand
CCCCGCGTCGCTCGGAGTGCCCGTGCCGTAAGGCGTCCCCGCGTCGCTCGGAGAACCCGTGCCGTACTGCGTCCCCGCGTCGCTCGGAGAACCCGTGCCGTACTGCGTCCCCGCGTCGCTCGGAGAACCCGTGCCATACTGCGTCCCCGCGTCGCTCGGAGTGCCCGTGCCATACTGCGTCCCCGCGTCGCTCGGAGTGCCCGTGCCGTAAGGCGTCCCCGCGTCGCTCGGAGTGCCATTGAAAAATTCGTTTTCAACGGGAGCAGGGAGCGGTGCAGTTCCAGGTACAGGAGCCGGCGTTTCTTCCAGAACAGACGGATTTGCGGCAGGTGGATCTTGCGTAAACGTCTGCGAGTGCGGCACAGCCTCGGAGACCGTATTTTGCGGAACGTACAGTGCAGCTCCGGGGGCCGTGACCGGCTGGGAAATGACAGGGTATGGAGAGGCACAATGTCCGCAGGCGGGCGCCATCGAAGGCTGTGGGACATTCCCTCCGTTGAATCCGCGCGGCACGACCGGCGTCGGGGAGACATTTGGAGCGCCATGCCCCAAGGAGATGACCGTCGTGTGTTTCTTACTGACTTTGACCGGTTTATTCACGATGATAGTCCTGCCGCCGTCATGGGAGATCGTTCCATTCGTCAACGGCAGCATGATATAATTTTCCTTGTACGGAAACTGGTAGGGTTGATGTGCCGGTGCGAGTTCTTTATTGCTCCCAAACGGCACGACGAGCGTTCCCTGAGCCTGGAGTTCCGCACAATTCCCCAGGAACGCACACCCTGCCAGCAAAAAACTCCCGCATTGCCAGGCATTCTGATTTATTTGCTTGAAAAGGTTCATCCATGCACCTCCAAATATACTTTCAGACTTTACTCTATTAGACCCTATTTTTTTCAAGTCGTCAAATAAAAATCAGACATTCTGGAAAAAATTTCGGAAAATTTCGGAAATTTTCGGAAATTTTCGGAAAAAGTTCAGCAAAAGTTCTCCAAAGATCCCCAATTTGCACAAAACACAAATTTTCCTGCAACACGAACAGCCAGCCTCGCATTTTTATTCGGGATCCATTTCCCAACAAAAACTCCGCGAGCGAAAAATACCCTCGGAGAAAAAGGCAGCGACGAGAACACCGTCTCCCGGCGGATCCAGCAGCCATTTTACTTTTTGTTTTCAGAAAACTTTCCGGCTTTTCTCTGAGCATTGCCCAAATCACTGCGCCATGGGTCATTCATACTATCCAGCACGACCGTGAAATTTCCTTCCTTCCCTTCTGCCTTCAGGATCGCATTCTGTACCCGTTCAAGCCAATGGTGCATCTCATCGAGCTTACCGACCGGGAGGATATGCTGTACCTGCTGGGCATAAGGATAGCGGACCCTCGTATTGCTAAAGACATGATTATCATTGCGCTCCATGTTATTCTGAAGGATGAGAAGCGGCGGATGCTTTTCTTTGTAGACCGACGCGAGATCGACGAAGAATTGCGTTCCATGCTCATAGTCATCCGGTTTTTCAATCGCGATAAGCACATCCGGTTTCATCGAGGCGAGAGCTGCCAGTGTATCCTTTCCAGTTTTCTGAAACACGACCATCGCACCAAGAGTAGTGAAAAGCGAATTTCCCCATCTCGCATTAATGTTATCATTCTCCAGCCAAAGAATATTCTTGTCTTTGAAAACTTTAAACCAACGCGGCACAAGTTCTTCGAAATCCTCGAAAAGCTGCTGTGGTAAATTTTTTCCAAACGAACAGATCGCATTACGTACAGCTTCAATGTCATCACACAGATCGATCACGGCCTTCTCGGCGCCATCATGACGGTTCTCCTGAACAAAACCTTTTAATCGGTTGAGCGGAACGGTGAGCTGCTTATGCAACTCATCCAAAATGTCCATTTTCTCTTCGCACAAAAGCATGAGAATATTCATCATTCGCGCCAATTCATACGTGAGATGCTCGATACAGGCGATCTCAACTTCGTCAAATGCGTTCACCTGTTCTTTCCGAACATAAAAGACACCGTACATTTCATCTCGAAAGATCACCGGGACGGCAATCGCAGAAAACGGCGGCGTTCCTTTTGGAAAATGGGGGTCAAGACTGGCGTCTTTACAGAGATCGAGCCGTTTATGTCGATATACCCACCGGATCTGATGGGCATCCGCATTCAGCAAAGTGCCGCACACTTCCTTGCTGCCGGATTGGGCATGCAACCTCAGCCACTGTTCTACAATATCAAACTTCCAGAATTCAAAATTTTCCAGTCCCAGCGTCCTTGCGATCCAGTGCAATCCATCGCGGAAGTAGTGCTCTCTCTGCTTATAGGTCTGCTCCATCAGCTGCTTTTTATCGCAAAGCGCCTCACAGATCTTGGAGATCTCCGTTTTCCGAAGCAAGATCGCCTCCACGTTTCCGATCGGCTGAAAGCGCAGCATCCAGAATTCCTCTTTAGGAATGATCGGCGTGAACCACTTGCAGCGCGTAACAGAAAAATACTGTCCATCGGGATGACGGATCACGGAAGGGACGGAAATATCGCAGTCCATATCGGGAAATCGACTCTGGAGCCATGGAACTTCGGAGAGATTCACCGCATCACGAATGGAGGGGAACAGTTTACCGAGCTTTTTATTGTGCAGGACCACCCGTCCTTCCATCGACGTGATCAAGACGCCTTCCGGAAGATTTTCGAGTGCCGGATTCAGATACATCATCATGGAGATCAGTTCATTTTGAGAAAGACCATCCAAAACTTCCTTGACCACTTCCACTGCGTTTGATTTTTCCAGTCTATTCATTTCCGACCTGCATCTGATCTATTGACGACCTACCCCGTCCCGACGCTTGTGGCACGGCATGGGGCTTTAGACCTCTAAAATTTTCCAGAAATATTGATTCTAGCAAAATTCCCATCCCGTGTCAAGTGCCGATCCGTGAAAATTTCCAAATTTTTAGAAATTTTAGTAATTTATCATCCTAGTGTTCCAGAATATCAGACTTTCCCCCCAGTTCCTGCACGCAAGACACGAAATATCACTGAAAATGGCGTCATACGTAAAATATCGGCAACACGATCCCAAATGCCGCAAAACACTTCCACTCTCAACACCCAAAGCCTCAAGTAAAAAATTTCACCTGAATTTCAAATTTTTGCCGTTTTTTTTACATCGTGGGTCTTGACTTTCCCCGAATTGTCCGTTAAGATAACGATTAGTGTTTTAGGGCGGCTATCAGAGTGCCCTGAAGATCCTTTTACCCGATCCATCCCCCCTTTTATGGAGATCAAAATGATGAAAAGACGTGAATTTCTGAAAAACGCCATGATCCTGAGTGCCGCTGCGTCCTGCTGGCAGGGGATCCCCGCCTCCGCGCAGGCTGCCGAATGGAAAACAAAGATCCTTAAGGGCTACATTTGCGGTTACCCGACAGAAGATGCCCTCGCGCTCTACAAACGGAACTCCTTCGACGGTGTGGAATCCACTGACTGGTCCTGCGGTCCCGAAAAAGCCGCGGAAGCCCGTAAAGTTGCTGAAAAACTTGGAATGCGCATTCATTCCGTTCTGTTCGGCTGGGCGAACGTCAACAATCCAGCCTCCTTCGACAAAGACATCGAAAACATTTCGCTCGCTCTGAAAACGACCCAGGGCTACGGCGGCGACGCCCTCCTCGTCGTTCCGTGCCGTACCGGCGGAACCATGCCGAATCCGCGTGAATTCAAGATCGAATTCGATCCCGACACCCTCATGGTCTCGAAAGTCGCGGAAGGCGACAATACGCCCTACCAGGCCTACATCGAAGCGCAGAACACCGCGACGAAAGCCAGCATCGAAGCCATTAAGCGTTTGATCCCGGTCGCCGAAAAGACGGGAGTCGTCATCGCGCTGGAGAACGTCTGGAACAATCTGTGGATCACGCCGGACTTTTACGCCGCGTTCGTGAAGTACTTCAAGAATCCGTGGGTCAAAGCCTACTTCGACCTCGGCAACAACGTGAAATATGCCGCGACGGAAGACTACATTTACGCACTGGGTGATTCCATCGTGAAGCTCCATGCGAAAGACTACAAACTGGATCTGACCCGTCCGGACTGCGGCGGATACAAAGGATTCGTCAACCTCCGCGACGGCAGCGTGAACTGGCCGGTCGTCCGCAAAGCGATCGACGACATCGGATACAATGGATTCATGACCATCGAAGGCGGAAGTGATCCGATCGCCAAGAAGAGTGCCGACATGGACCTGATCATCGCCGGCAAATAGTCGATTTCTCAACTTGGAACCAACCGCTGACCGTTTAGAGATCATTTCGGAAACATTTCCGACCTCTCCAACCGGTCCGCGGTTTTTGAAATTCATCAGAAGATACGTCCTTAAGCACAAAAAGCTGCGCGGAGCTGAAATTCATGGGAAACGGAGAGTTCATCATTTATACCTTTGACCTGATCGGGACGGCCGCCTTTGCCTTTTCCGGCGCACTGCGCGCCATTGACCGTCACCCCGACTTCATTGGAATGCTGCTTCTTGCCGGAGTGACGGCCATCGGCGGCGGAATGATCCGAGACGCCATCCTCGGACGAGAAGCGGCGGTTCTCTCTGACCCGCTTTACTTCTGGATGATCCTCGCACCTGTCGTCCTGATCTACTTCTTCCCATCCTCGTTCTGGAAACGCGCGGGCTTGTTTAACTACTTCGACGCCTTCGGATTCGGTGCCTTTGCCGGCGTCGCGGCAAACATCGGCGTCCAGCTCGAAATGAACCTCATCGCCATCATGATCCTTGCCTTCCTGACTGGCTGCGGAGGCGGCGTGGTTCGCGATGTGATCCTGAACAAACCAGCGCAGCCGCTGAGCGATGAACTTTACGCCATTCCCGTTCTTTTCGGAGCACTGGCACTTTACCTCCTGAATCGTTTTCCGCCGCCGGGCCTGCTTCCTGAACAGATCCGCGTTCTGGGCTTCCTCGCCGCCTTCCTGATCACTACGGGCTGGCGTTTGGCCGCGATCTCTTGGAACCTCCGTCTTCCCCGCATCGATTACCACGAAAACCGCCATTCCTGATCGACTCGGACTCATCGTTTTCCCAGATCTGTTTCACTTCCAAGGAAATTCCAATGCCAAATACCCTCAATCAAACCATAAACGATACGAATATGAACTCCCTCGATACACTAATGCCCGAAGTCGTGAACTACGATCCGGCACAATTTGCGGAATTAAGGGAAGGGGGACTTTTGGGCGAGTTTCAGAACTACCGTCTGGTAAGAAAGCTGGGGGAAGGCGGAATGGGACAGACTTGGCTTGCAGTCAAAATGTCTGACGGCAAAGACGTGCAGCGTGTCGTCTGCAAGATCCTCTCCGACAAACTGCGGGAAGACGAAAATGCCATGGCCGAAGTGCGGCGTATTTTTGATTTAACGTATGATTTGACGCATCCAAACATCTGCCCGCTGCTTGGCTTGGAAACGGACCCGGTATTCGGCATCTACCTCGTGATGGCGTATATTGAGGGAGATACGCTCGCACAATGGTTTCACTCTCACCCTTGGCGCAAAAAAGGACTTTCACTTGACACGGTCCGTCCTATTATCCGACCGCTTGCGGAAGCTTTGGATCATGCACACGCCGCCGGTGTTCTTCATAGAGACGTAAAGCCGCAGAACATCATCCTCACAAACAGACGCAAACCAGTCCTCCTGGACTTCGGCATTGCCGCCAGAATTCGGCCCGAGAACATCTCCGCAGAAACCTGTACTCTTGGCCGTTCTGTCTCTCTCTCCGAAAAACCGGGGTCCTCCGGCACGCCGCTCTACATGGCACCGGAGCAGATGGAAAGCGGACGGCAAAATGGACGCACTGACCAGTACGCACTGGCCACGATCCTTTACGAACTGCTCGCAGGTTCTCTACCGTTTCAGGAAGAAAATTTCGTTGCCCTTCGACGTGAAAAAAGCTCTTTTTCACCAAATCTTCCTTCACTTTCACGGCATCAGAATCAGGTGCTTGCCCGCGCTCTCGCAGACAATTCCAAAGACAGGTTTCCGACCTGCTCAAAATTTCTGGAAGCGCTGGATCATAAGCCGACACCATGTCCCGCATCATTCAAAATCGCAGGTGCACTCACGGTTCTCATTAGCGGAGGTGCTTTGCTCATAAATTCCTGCACGATGCAAAAAAAACTCGAAACTGCACAGCAGGCTCTCGCCGCGGCCGTCGCGGATACCAGAGCGGAAGAACAAAAAGCGGCTCAGGCGGAAATAGCCCGTGCCCGCTCGGAAGCACAAAGTGCAAATGAACGTGCTGTGAAGGCAGAAGGTGAAAAGACGCAGGCCCTGACAGAACTTCAAAAAGCAGTCGAGGAGCGAAACGGTCCTGTCGAAGCGGCAAAAATGGAACTCCGCCGACAATATGCAGTTCTGGAACGTGCTCTGTCGGGGAATTTTGAATTCACTTCACTTGGAGACCGCGTGCAGCTCACGCAATACATTGGAAAAGCCGACTCGGTCGAGCTCCCGCTCGGAGTGACCGTAATTGGTCCCAAAACGTTCAGCCGCCAGAATAAACTCCTCTCGGTGACGCTCCCGGACACTCTTGAGACGATTGAAGTCGGCGCATTTTACTCGTGCGATAGACTCAACACGATCAATTTCCCTTCCAACCTGAGAATAATCGGCGAAGACGCTTTCAGCGGATGCGAAAGCCTCAAGAGTGCCGTACTTCCGGCCAGCCTCCAAAAAATCGGTCCGAAGGCATTCTATCATTGCAATTCACTTACGTCTGTGACCATTTACAGTAAATCAGTCGAGATCAGTGAGGATGCTTTCGATGGAATGGATGAACGGATCCACTTTCATGGTCCCACGGGATCTACGATAGAACATTTTGCCAGGCGAAAAGGATTCCAATTCACGCCGCTTCCAAGTACAAAATAAGAGTAAATTCACGATAAGATCCCCTTTTAATCCCACATTAAAAACCGAAAGGTCAAACCATGATCCCAAAAATTCGACATTTTTGCCAATGGACGGCTTTTCTGATGCCGGCTTTTTTGATGTCCGGTTTCCTGTTTGCGTCGGGAAATGCGGACGTTCCGGCGTTTCAATATGAAAATGACCGGATCTGCGTTTCGGGAGAGAACTGCGAGAAGGCGGTCCTCGAAAACGGCGGGCTGGCGTACCGGAATCGAAAGTACGTCTGGGAAAATGTGCCGAAGGAGCTTCAGGGCGTTTTCTTCACGAAATTCGGAGGCGGAGAACGGGGGAGCGTCTCGGTGACGGCAAAACAGGACACGGTGATCCTTTTTGCGGCCGGAAGTCTGAGCAACGACATGGACGACACCTGGACGCTGCGCAAGGAGCGTGCGTTTCAGTACACAGACGGCGGGAAGACCGGAATGCACATCTACTCGCGGATGCTGAAAAAAGGCGAAACGGTCGAGCTGCCGCAATTCAGCTGGTCGGGGAGCCAGCTCCTTTTCTCGGACCAGCCGATCGCATGGGATCTGCCATTGCCGCCGGAACCGAAACTTGTCCGCATGAAGTACCGAAATCCTGGACTCATCGACGATCTTGCCGTCGGACTCTGGGTCTGGATCGTGCCGACGGACTTCAACCGCGACGGGAAAATGGACCTGATCCTTTCCTGCGAGGACACGCCGTACAATGGGACGTACCGATTTGAAAATCCGGGTATTCCGGAAGGAAAGACCGGCCTTGGCGTTCGTCCAAAGGAAACCGAACCGATCCCGCACGCTGCGATGCCAGTCTTCAGGCCCGGAGAACGGATCAGCTCGGGAAAAATCAACATTCAAGCCAGTTTCGTCAACGGAGAAACGCGCGTTCTGCGTCAGAATCAGGAATTTCCCGACTTCGCAAACACGGGCCTGCGCACCCCCGAAACGCTCCCGCTCCCGGCCAACGTTCACCATCGCGGACTTCGCGGCAATATGTGGAAGTACGTCGATTTTGACGGTGACGGAGTCCTCGACATCGCCGTCGGTATCGACGACTGGAAAGACTACGGCTGGGACAATGCATGGGATGAAAACGGAAACTGGAAGAACAAACCAACGCTCGGAGCCGTCTACATTATCCGAAATTCCGGCACGAACGACGCTCCGAACTACGAAAGACCATACCTTCTCGCCGACACGGCCGGCAACACGGCCCTAACGTACGGCTGGCCGTCGCCATCTTTTGAAGATTTCGATGGAGATGGCGATCTGGACCTTCTGTGCGGTGAATTCCGCGACAAATTCACGTACTTTGAAAACGTCGGTACCCGCACACAGCCTGCGTACGCACCGGGAGTCCGTCCCGTAACGGAAGACGGTTCCCCTGCCGCGATCGATCTCTGCATGGCCACGCCGGTCGTTTTCGACTGGACGCAGGACGGAAAGCCGGACATTCTCTGCGGTGACGAGGACGGAAGAGTCGCCCTCTTCGAAAATACCGGCAAATTTCGGACGGAAACGAAAGATGGAAAGACCGTCCGCGTCCCGATCTTCAAAGCTCCGCTCTACTTCCAGCAGGAAGCCGACGAACTGAAAGCCGGTGCGCTGGTGACTCCGTGCGGAGTGGATCTGAACGGAGATGGCGCAGACGACCTCCTCTGCGGGACTTCGGCCGGGTACATCATGTTCTTCGAGAACCTGAGCGAACCGGGCGAAGAATTCCCCACATGGGCAAAGCCGATCTTCGTGAAAGCCGGAGGGAAGATCGCGCACATCAACGCCAAACCGAACGGTTCCATTCAGGGACCGATCGAGGAAAAGTGGGGCTACACGACGCTCACAGCAGCTGATTGGGACGGCGACGGACTCACCGACATCATGTGGAACCACATCTGGGGCAAACCCGCGTGGTTTAAGAATATCGGCACGAAAACAGAACCGAAATTTTCCGATCCGCAGCCCATTGAAGTCGAATGGGACGGACCGCAGCCGGAACTTGCGTGGGGGTGGCTGAAACCGGAGGGAAAAAAGCTCCTGACGCAGTGGCGCACCACGCCCGTCATGTTCGACGTGAACGCTGACGGTCTGATGGACCTCTGCATGCTCGACACAGAAGGTTACTTCGCGTTTTTCGAGCGTTTCCGCGATGCAGACGGCACGCTGAAATTGAGATCCCCCCAACGGATCTTCCACTGGGAAGACGGCTCGCCGATGCAGTTGAATTCCGGTTTTGCGGGAGGAAGCGGACGGCGCAAGATCGCGATCTGCGACTGGGACGGCGACGGGAAATTCGACCTTCTGCTAAACTCGCGAAATGCCGACTTCGTGCGTCAGGTGAAGGCTGAGGACGGGAAATTCTACTTCAAAAATATGGGAACACTGGATCCCCGGAAACTTGCCGGGCATTCTTCCAGTCCAACGACGGCAGATTTCAACGCAGACGGAATTCCGGATCTGGTCGTCGGTGCAGAAGACGGCCGGCTCTACTATCTGCGCAATCCGCGTTCGGACGGGAAATAGGAAGCAGTTCCACTCTCCACGAAACAAAGGGAGAAAATGGGAAAACTCTCACGTCCTGCAACCTTCAGGAATCGGTAAGCAGCAGACAAAAGGACTCCTTTTAAGAAAGCAAAAACAGAAAAATGAAAACAAGATCCAAATTTGATCCATTCCGCCTCGGTCCCTGTTTTTTCTCGGAAACGTTCCGCAGGCCGGCATTATTGGCGTTCGCAGCCGCATTTCTTTTCTTTTCAGCCGCAGCGGCACAGGAAACTGAACCTCAAGCTGAAACGGAGACGAAAGAGTCTTCGTCGCTGGAAGAAGAAGTTCGGCACATTGGATCACAGGCGCTGTTCCTCACCGGCGAAAATGACACCTTTGAGCAGTACCGTATCCTCATCGATCTGATCGACAGTGTATCGCGCAATTACGTGCACACGATTAGCCGCAAAGAGCTGATCGAAGCCGCCATTCAGGGCGTGACGAGCAAACTGGATCCGTACTCCTACTACATTGGAAGCGAGGAAATGAAAAATTTCCGGCAGGAAGTACACTCAAGCTATGGCGGGATCGGCATGGCAATCGATTTTCGCGATGAAAAATTCATCGTCGTCGCACCGCTTGCAGGAATGCCGGCATACATGGCTGGGATCCACGCAGGAGACGAACTTCTGGAAATCGCAGGTGAGGAAGTCCACGGGAAAAAAATGGATGAAGTCCTCCAGCTTTTGACCGGTGAGATCGGAACGACGGTAGACGTAAAAGTACGCAGAACAGGTGAAAAAGAGCCGCGTTCTTTCACTCTCCGCCGCGAGCTGATCCTCATGGAGACCGTTTTGGGATTTGACCGAAATGAAGACGATTCATGGAACTACTGGCTCGATAAAAAAAATGGGATCGCGTACATTCACGTGACCGAATTCCGTGACGGAACGGGAGAGGAACTCCGAAAAGTCCTTGAAATGCTTCAAAAACCGGAAAGTGAAACGGATGACGGCAAAAAAAATGACGGCCCCCAAACCGCTTCAGCCGACTCGGGATCTCCGCTGCGCGGTCTGATCTTAGATCTGCGCTTCAATCCCGGCGGTACGTTCCAAGTCTCCATCGCCATGGCGGATATGTTTTTGAAAGAGGGTACCATCGTTAGCGCAAAAGGGAAAAATACGGTCGAGCAGACATGGCATGCCTCTCCGGAGGTACTCATTCCAGATCCCGTCCCCGTCGTTCTTCTCCTCAACGCCTACAGCGCAAGTGCGAGTGAAGTCTTTTCCGCCAGCCTTCAGGACAATCAGCGCGCGGTCGTAGTGGGTGAACGGTCTTTCGGAAAAGGGGTCATTCAAAGTGTTCTTCCATTTGAAGGGGGAGCGACGAATCTAAAACTCACCACGGCAAGCTACTACAGTCCCAATGGACGAAACATCCATAAAGAGGAGGGAATGGGTGAAAATGACGAGTGGGGAGTGAAACCGGATGATGAATTTCTTGTTCAGACTACCGTTGAGGAAGACCGAATGTTCCTTGACGACCGAAACCGCCGCGGCACACTCAAAACGCACAATGACCTCCCCGTGACCAAAAATCCGGCGGACTATCGAGACATTCAGCTGGAAAAAGCGCTGGAAGTCCTCCTACATGCGCAAAACCTCAAAGAAAATGCCGCACAGATCCTGAAAAAACGTTCGGCTCCCTACCGAAAAGGCGGCGAAAAAACTTCCTCGCGCCGAACCTGGAGACGCTAAGTGCCGTACGATCTGGAAACTTTCAAGGTCAAGTTTCCAACGAAAGTTAAAATATTAAGGGACATGCAATGAACAGCATCCCCAAATCGCCAGTTTTTCGCCTCGTCTGCCGGATCATCCACTGGATGGGGCACAAAAAATTCTACTCGCAGTCGGGGGAGGAATTCTGGAAAAGTGTACGCACACAGAGATCTTCCCGCGGCTCCGCTCCAAGTTTCTTTCGGCGAGTGTGCATGAAATTGCTGGGAGCGCGATTCGAGTGCAAGATCCTTGGTGGACATCCGGTCTATTTCGTGCGGCCGCGGAAATTTGACGGTTCATGCACGATACTTTACCTTCATGGAGGCGGGTTCGTCAACGAAGCGGTGAGTACGCACTGGAATTTTCTTTCATGGCTTCTTTTCCAGACCCGCGCGCAGCTCGTGGTCCCGCAATATCCGCTCGCTCCGCAGGCAAACGTACTGGATGCGCTCCCTTTCCTTCAAACGGTCTACGAGCACATTCTGGAAAACATTCCTCCGGAAAAAATCATCGTGATGGGCGACTCTGCAGGAGGGAATCTGACGCTGACCTGCGGAATGCTTTTTCGCGAAAAAGATCTTCCTCAGCCTCGGCATCTGGTCATGATCTCCCCGGCACTGGAAATGGCTGCGCCGGATCTGAACTCTGACGCGGAGGCACGTGAAGCAGATGCTCGTGATCCCATGCTGTCCTTCGGAAGTTTCGACACGATCTTCAATGCGTGGCGCGGCACACTGCCGCCCGAAGACTGGCGCGTTCAGCCTCTTTTCGGAGATCCGAAAGGGTTGGCGCCTATGACGGTTTTCGCCGGCACGAACGACATTCTCTGCCGTAGTGCAGAACGTTTCTTTGAAAAAGTTCGCAGCCTCAACGCCGCGCGTGCCTTACCTGATGAAAGAGGATCCGAAACCTCTGCGAGTCCCGAAATTCCACCGATCCGGCTAGATTTCCACAGGTTTCCGGAAATGTTCCACTGCTGGATCCTGATCCCGATGCCGGAATCGCGGAAAGCACGGGAAATGTTAAAAAGAATCGTTCTGGATCGAAATTTTTGAAATTTTTCGATTTATTTTCCAAAGACACTTGACATAAGGAAAACATTCGACTAAAATAGAACGTAGTAGGGTGGAGACGTGGGGTACCATGGGCCATGGACCATGCACGATATTCAGAGAAAAATTTTCGGAGAAAATGATGCGCAAATCTGGATTTACACTGGTGGAACTTTTAGTCGTGATCGCGATCATCGGAATGCTCGTAGGGCTTCTCCTTCCTGCCGTCCAGCAGGCACGTGAGGCCGCACGTCAAATGCAGTGCAGCAACAATCTGAAACAGATCGGATTGGCGTCCCTAAATCACGAATCCTCGAACCGGGCATTTCCTTCCGGAGGCTGGACATGCTACTGGACGGGTGACGCGGACTGCGGTTTCGGCATCACGCAGCCAGGCGGGTGGTCTTACAGTCTGCTGCCGTTTCTTGAACAGCAGGCGCTTTGGTCTCTCGGAACGAACGGCACGCAAACCATCGACCAGACGCAAGAAGATGGTGCGTCCACCCGTGCGCAATCTCCGATCCCCGGATTCATCTGCCCATCCCGACGTACAAGCAAACTCTATCCTTACGGCGGTGTCAAACTGAAAAACATGGCCTCCACTTCCGAAGTCGGCAAGAACGACTACGCAGGTAACGCCGCTGATGGATGTCTCTACCCTGACGGCATGAGCGGCAATGCGCCTGCCTCGGTGGAAGCTGGTCTGAAGATCCAGCCGAAACCCGGAAACACTGGCGTCATCTTCAGCAAAAGCAAAACCACGATGGGTGAGATCCGCGACGGAACGAGCAACACGATCCTCATTGGTGAAAAATTCGTTCAGGCAGATGTCTACGAAACCGGGAAAGGGGCGGGAGACGACCTGACTCAGTTCCAGGCTTCCGATGATGATTCGATCCGAGTGACCAACCAGACCCCCATGCAGGATCGAATCGGGATCCGAAACGGAAACGTTTTTGGAAGTGTACACGCCGGTGCTTTTGGCGTCGTTTTGTGTGATGGATCCGTTCAGCGGCTCTCCTACAGTATCGACTCCGAAACATTCAAATACATCGGCCAAAAAAGCGACGGAAAAGCAGTCACGCTCGAGTAGCCTCAAAATTTTCCCCAAAAAATCTCAACGTCGATCGGTAACGCCGATCGGTATGTTCCTCGCGTTTTGGAGGCGGCGCAGACCGATCAGCGAATGAATGGATACATTCATGTTTGGAATTGAAAATTTCCCCCTTTTTTTATTTTCCTCATTCATTCTCTGTCTTATTCCTGGAGTGGACATGGTCTTCATTCTCGGAAAGACATTCACCTCTTCAACGCGATGGATCCCGATCGCAGCATCTTTCGGGATCTCACTGGGACTGATCGTTCACTCCTGTCTCGTGGCGTTTGGTCTCGGACTTTTTCTCGCTCATTCGCCGTTCGTGTTTGACCTGATCCGGACGGCGGGAGGACTCTACTTGCTTTGGCTCGGCATTGGAGGCTGGAGAGCTGGACATTCGATCGTTGAGATCGATACAGACCACTCACAGTCGCAACCTTCACAACTGGAACCTTCACACTCGAAAATGGTACCTGCTGCGGAACGCACATGGTTTACGAGGAACTTGAAACAGCTTGGACCTCACTTTCTTCAGGGAATCGCCGTCAATCTCCTGAATCCCAAGGTCATTCTGTTTTACCTCGCCTACCTTCCTCAATTCATTCAAAAAGACTACGCGTCTCCTTCAAGTTCCCTCTTGATTTTGGGACTGAGCTTCTGCGGGATCGGACTAGCGTGGTGTTTCTGCCTCGTTTTCGCAGGCGGTTTCATTCGAACCCGGTTTCTTCAGAGTGAACGCAGGATTTGGTGGATAAACCGGATCGCAGGAACGATTTTCGTACTTCTGGCTCTCCAGATCTTTTTGGAGACAGCCGGAGTCCTCTAAATGTTCTGCGGCTCCACTGTCTCACCTAACAAACCATAGACGTAAATAGACGAAACTGTGAGAAAATAGAAACGTTTGGAGTACCGGTTTTGAAGACCGAAATGCTCCGGAAAGGTAAAGGAAGATCCAATGAAAGGCATTCTCTGGGACGGTCGGGCGGTCGAAGTTCACGGAACTGAACTCACGGAGATCCCGCAGGATCCCACACTGCGCAGGATCGCACCGGGACTGGTGGACATCCAGATCAACGGCTTCGGCGGCGTGGATTTCAATGATGCGGAACTCACGTTTTCCGGATACGTCCAAGCACTCCATGCTCTCCGAGAGCACCGGGTCACGTGCGCACTGCCGACTCTCATTACGAACGCTCCGGAAGTGCTTCTTGAACAGCTGACCCGCTTGGAAGCCTTCCGCCAAAAAGCAGAAGAGACGCTTGACGCCGACACGCTGGCCCGGGCACCATTCTACCACTTGGAAGGCCCTTTCATTTCTCCGGAGGAAGGATACCGTGGGGCACATCCGCTCATGAACGTCATGGCGACGGACGATCCCAATGCCGAAAAATGGATCTCTCGATGGCAAGAAGCTGCGCACGGCCGGATCCGGATCATGACATTCAGTCCGCACGGTCCCAATGTCGCAAAATTCACCGCAATGCTGAAAACGCACGGAATTTTGCCGGCTCTTGGACACACGCACGCCAATTCCGCACAGCTCCATGAGGCCGTTCAGGCAGGAGCGGTCCTCGCAACGCACTTGGGAAACGCATGCGCACAGTTCCTTCCCCGACACGCCAACCCGATCTGGTCGGCATTGGCAGAGGATGAACTCGCAGTCTCGATGATCCCGGACGGATTTCACCTCCCGCCGGAAATGCTGAAGACCTTCTACCGGGTCAAAGGCCGTGAAAAGACGTTCCTCATCAGTGACGCGACGCAATACGCCGGAAAAAAACCGGGAGCGTACCATACCCACATCGGCGGCGACGTGATCCTGACTCCGGAACGAAAACTCCACATTGCCGGCAGTCCAAACGTTCTGGCCGGAGCCGCGAAATCCGTTTGGGAAGGGTGGAGACACTTGGTCTCACTCGGTTTCGCAACTCCGGAAGAATGCTGGTACGCCGGAAGCGGAGCGCCGCTGAAGTTCCTGATCGGCAGAGAGTTTGATCCGGAACTTACGCCGATGGTCTTCGTCGATCCTGAGGAGCCGTGAATCCGTCGCGATCGATCCCCCACACACCGTATGAACGGGGATACTCCAAGTCCGGAACCAAATACATACAGTCCAGCACCCAATGTGCCGGATCCTTTTCGAAACCAACGGAATGCGAAACGCAACCATTCCGCATTCCGTCAAACGATTTAAGGTTAACGTATCCTGCGTCGGCGCGCAAGAAAAATGCTGCTGGATCCGCCCCAAAGCTCGTCAGGTCGATCGGAGCGGAGCGCGCCGCCCTTTTCCGAATTGAAACCCGTTCCCGTAATGTAGGCGTTATTGCTCCAGAAGGCAGGGCCGCTGTCGCTCGAGTTCCAATAGACCCACGCGGCATTGGTGTCCGCCTCGATCCGGATGTCGTTTCCGTTCAGGCAGTTCCCGCCGTCCGCATTCGAAGGCCGCTGGCCCGTTCCGAAATAGACGCTCGTCTCACGGGCCTCAAGCTGTGTTGGAACGACCGCGCCGACCGCGAGAAGAAAGGAAAGCGCCGTCGCAGAAAGTGTTCATCTCTGCTCTCTGGAAATACGCACCCCAAAACCTCATTGCCACATTAAAGATCCCAACTGGACACGGTCTTCTCGCAGTTTCGCAGGCTCAATACGAGATCTGTACGAAATTTCCATCATACTGTCCGCCGTCCGACTTGTTCGCCATGCAGTAGTGGACTTCAAACTCAATGGAGTAGGAGATCTTGTGAACGCTTGCGTCCGCAAACGCGATATTGCACGCACCCGCGTGAGTACTTCCAAACGCAAAGTGTCTCTGAAGCCCCGCGCGGTCCTGATAGACCATAGACTGGTCCTTATAGTTCGGAAACGCACCGCGGCACGTTTCATTCCCATGCCCCGCGTACCCGCTCTCATTGTCCGAGCCGTCCTTGCCGTCCTCGTAACAGCTGGCGTTCATGCACTTTTCGCCGTAGAGATACGTATTCGACATTCCGTCGCGGATCTCGCCGTCCGTCACATTACTGTAACCGAACGTGAGACCCGTGTAGTTCTTCGACGCGTTCGCGTTGTGAGTACGGATGTCTTTATCCGCAATCGTCAGGACCTTCGCCGCGCCCTGCCCGCCGTGGTCATTACTGCTGTTCGAGGTGTAGGTCCCAGAGTTGGCTGCGTAGTCCGTCTTAAGCGATTCAGAGACAGTCACGCTGCTGCCGTCGCGTGTAAAACAGGATTGGGAACTCGTGTACGGATAGAGTTTGCTCGTTCTTCGGGAGGGGCAGTGCGTGAATGTCAACGGCGTGGTAAGACGGGTATGTGTCCCCACCCCCGGATCACTGTCCATCCCCATCTGATGCAGCGCGTTCTGTTCCAAGAACGGCAGAAGACTGTAAATGAAACCGCCAGGCTGCTTCATGCCGAAACCCATCTCCGGCACGCCGGTCCAGCGATAGTGCCAGCCGCCCGATGGAAAACACCGTGCTGTAGAAAGATGATTCTGGCCAGCGATCCCCATCTGTTTCAGATTGTTGCTGCACTGCATATTCCGCGCCGCCTCGCGTGCCTGCTGGACTGCCGGAAGCAGAAGCCCAACGAGCATCCCGATGATGGCGATGACGACCAAAAGCTCGACCAGCGTGAATCCGTTCTGACGTTTCATGTTTTTCCCCGATTTGCTAAAATCTCGACTAAACCCGAATACTATCTATTGTACGCAGACTCGTGCAAATTTCAAGGGAATTTTTCAAAAATTTTCCAAAAAAGTCAAAAAACAGAAGAAAATCAAGAAATTTTTAGAGTGAGGCAATACAGCACACTTGCGCACGTTCGCCGTACTTCCAAAGGGGAAGGCCGATAGTCGGACGCGCACAAGAATTCCCCTCCTCGGAGGGGCGGCTTTGGGAGGCGGCGCGTCTCGCGTCGCTTCTCAGAAATTCCTCTCCCTCGGAGGGGCGGCTTTGGGAGGCGGCGCGTCTCGCGTCGCTTCTCAGAAATTCCTCCCCCTCGGAGGGGCGGCTTTGGGAGGCGGCGCGTCTCGCGTCGCTTCTCAGAAATTCCTCTCCCTCGGAGGGGCGGCTTTGGGAGGCGGCGCGTCTCGCGTCGCTTCTCAAGAAATTCCTCTCCCTCGGAGGGGCGGCGAGCGAAGCGAGACGGAGTGGTTGGGGATACTCGGCATTTCAGACCACCCCGCCCCTAAGGGGCACCCCTCCAAGGGAGGGGAATTTTCGCCGGATCGCTACGCGATGTGTCGTCTGCTGCGCGGGCGGCTCCGCCTCGCCCTCGCGCTGCCGACGCCTACCGCGCTACGCTCTATTCCTCCGGGACTGGACTGGCCAAAACTGGGCGGAAGCCAAGGTCGTTGTCCCGATCGTCCGGCGCAGACCTGCCCCGGCTCGCGGAGCGACAGCGCCGGGCGTTGCTGCTCCAGCTGCCACCGCAGCAGACCCGGTCCCAGTCGCTGCTGTCCAGGTTGCACGGGTCGCTCGTTGGCGACGTAGAGTATGAACCGTACCAGTCCTGGCACCACTCCCACACATTACCGTGCATGTCGTAAAGACCCCACGCATTCGGCTTCTTTTGGCCTACTGGATGAGTTTTACTTCCGCTGTTGGAATCGTACCAGCCCATCTCACTAAGATCCCCAGCATACGCGCCCGTCGTACCTGCACGACACGCATACTCCCACTGCGCCTCCGTTGGAAGACTCACTTCTTCATTCAGTTTGCTCGAAAGTTTACGGCAAAACTCCTGACAGTCGTCCCAACTCACACACTCCACAGGATTCTGGGCTCCCTTGAAATAGCTCGGATACGTGCCCATTACACTCTTCCACATCGCCTGCGTCACTTCCGTCTCAAGCATCCAGAAACCACGCGTAAGAGTCACGCTGTGCTGCGTTTCGTCACTATATCGGTCCGGCTCGCTGGAAGGACTCCCCATCGTGAACGTGCCCGCAGGACACCAGCGGAAAGCGTACTCGATGCCATTGACGGTCTTCACCATGCGCTCGCCTGCGGTATGGAAGGAGCCTGACGACTCTGAAAGCTGTGTTGTCTCAGGCGTTGACTCCTCGGTCGGTCCGGGCGGGGGGACCGGTTCGGAAATGGAAGCGGCTGGAGCTGCCAGAACAATGCGGAAGCCAAGGCCGTCGTACCGAACGTCCGGCGTAAACCTGCCCCGGCTCGCGGAGCGACAGTCCTGGGCGAGGTCGTTCCAGCCGCCCCCGCGGTAGACTCGGTCCGAGCCGCTGTCCTCGTTGCACGGGTCGCTCGTTGGCGACTCGGTGTAGTAATCTTCATCATACCAGTCCTGGCACCACTCCCACACATTACCGTGCATGTCGTAAAGACCCCACGCATTCGGCTTCTTTTGGCCTACTGGATGAGTTTTACGTCCGCTGTTGGAACCGTACCAGCCCATCTCACCAAGATCCCCAGCATACGCACTTGTCGTACCCGCACGGCACGCATACTCCCACTGCGCCTCCGTTGGAAGACTCACAGTCAGCCCAAGTTTCTCCGACAGCTTTTCGCAAAAAGATCGGCACTCCTCCCAGCTCACTTCCTCCACAGGATTCTGGGCTCCCTTGAAATGGCTCGGATCCGTACCCATCACACTCTTCCACATCGCCTGCGTCACTTCCGTCTCAAGCATCCAGAAACCACGCGTAAGCGTCACGCTGTGCTGCGTTTCGTTATAGGATTTCCAATCTATTCCTGCAGCATCCCACTCCGATTTAGAACTTCCCATCAGGAACGACCCCGCAGGACACCAGCGGAAGGCGTACTCGATGCCATTGACGGTCTTCACCATGCGCTCGCCGGCGGTGCGGACGGCGGGTTTCGGCGGTTCAGGAGGGGTGACAGGTTCAGAGACGGGCGGAGGAACAGAGGAGGAGTCGGACTCCAATTTCGCGAGGATGAAGTCGGTCATTTCGCTGCCTTGGCGGAAGGTCGGGACCTGGACACGGTTGAATTC
>SUVI01000065.1 GCA_015062085.1 Planctomycetaceae bacterium | reverse complement strand
AGTGCGTATTCAAGATGAGCGGCTTCGTCGCGGATGGCTTTTTCGCGGGCAATGGCGAGTTCACGGCGGCGCTCGTCGCGAGTGAAGCGCGAGTAGATCTGGTGCGTCTGTTTCAACCCCGGCGTGCGGGTCAGCAATTTGTCCATTTCTGCCTCCGTTTTTTGATTTGCGTTAAGTAAATAATCGATCCAGTTCCGAAGCGGCTCATCCTTCTCCGGGAGCTCTTTTAGACCGGAAAATACGGATCCCAGCTTACTGTCTTCGAGCTCCAGCGTATGAATCACGGCATGATCCGTGAACTGGACAGACGGGTCGGATTCCGCACGCAATGTGAACACATTGTGCACTTGCGGGAGCTGCGGAAACAGTACGAATCGCGTCAATATTATCGACACGACAGGCCGAAGTTCTGTATATCGCTCACTTTCATTGATCTGCGATGAATAAATCTGGCTCCAATAGTACAGAATTCTGTTCTCAAAACACTGTCCAGGGACGAGCTGCATCTCAATGTCGTAAAACGAACCGTTTTCGTCGCAGACTTTCACATCGACGACCGTTTTCTTATCGCCGTAAAAGTCTGCGAGATTGAACGGATTTTTGATCGACGCCTCTGTGATCAGGGGTCGGCCGGCACTCAGATTCACTGCATTGATGAATCCGATCAGCCCTTCTTCTGCGCCCTGCGACGAAAATAGATACTGAAACACGACATCCGACGTCGGCGGAAGCTCAAAAATCGGTTTTTTCACCGTCTTTCTCGTCATCTTTCTCGCCGTTTTTTTCACAGTCTTTTTCACAGTCTTTTTCACCGCCTTTTCTACCGCCTTTGTTCTGACTTTTTTTCGCGGTTTTGGATCCATACGCATCCTCCTCCGATTTTATTATAGCGCGATCCTTTGAAAAGTCAAGCGTGTGGACGAATTTTCTTGAAAAAAGGGACAGCAGCATCCGGCAGCGAAATGCCGATGGGACTGAAAAACGCTGGAAATGGGAGCGGTTTTATTTTGCGAGGTCGAAAGGATTCGCGGGGGCCGGTTTGACGGGCGGTTCCGGAGTTGGGGCAGTTTGGGGTGCCGCATCGGGAGCCGTCTTCTGGAATGGACCTTTCGGAAGGTTTTCGAGTCGGTATTTCAGGCTTTGGAATGATTTGTCGCGGATCAGTTCCGGTTCCAGTTTCAGACCCTTCTGGAAGTGCTCTTCTGCTTTTTCGAACTGCCTCAGATTCAGAAACGCCCAACATCGGAAGTTTTCCAGGTAGGGATCTCCTCCGACGCGTTCATCGATCCGATCCACACATTCCAGCGCCTGCTGAAATTCACGGTGATTGAAAAAGTAATCAAGGGACAGAAAGTCGATCCAGCTCTCTTTCAGGTACTTTTCGCGCAGTTCCGCAATTGCGAAAGCGTAGATATTGGGGTCTGAGTGTGCCTGTGCGGCTTTCAGATACCAGAATTGGAACGTTTTTTGATCCTGCAGTTCTATTGGCAGGCGTGAAAAGAGGTAGAGTGCGGTCTCTGCGTTTTTTTCTTCGACTGCTTTGGAAAATTCTTGGATCAGGAGCTGATTTTCTTTGAAAAGGAGCAAGATCCGCTGCGACATCATCATGCCGTAATCGTCTTTTCCGTCGACGTAAAGGTCTGGTACGAGCGTGCGCCGGAGCGTTTCTGAAAAAGTCTCGTCGAAATGGTAGAGATAGAATTCATGGATCTGGATGAGACGTTCTCCCTGCCGTTGGAGGTACAGATCGTGGTAATCCAGCCCGCCCTGCGTATCGACGAGACGGAAGGTCGCTGCGACGGTCTGCTCGTCGATCCTGCGAACACGGAGAAAGCGGTACGTTCCGCCCTCTTTGACTTTTTCGGCGACGCTTTGGGCTATCCCTCCTTTTTCGGAAAAAAGATGGATGAGGTAACGCCGGTCAAATCGGTTTCCCTGCATTTCATCCGGGATCCCCGCCAATACGCGGTCCGTGAGTGAACTCCAGTCGATCGCGCGGATAAAAAAGGCGGAATTTCCGTTTTGGAGATTTTCTTCCAGTGTTTTGGCAAACCGGGCGGCTTCTTCTTCGGAGATCTTCCGGGCGGCTGCAGACGTACTTTCCCTAGGAGTGCCCGATTCCTGCTTTTCTCGGCAGAAGCAGAGAAAAGTAAGGAAAAGCGTGCACCCTAAAAAAAAGGACACGATGAAGAAGGTTTTTCTTTTCATCGTGTCATTATATGGAAAGTACGCGGAAATGTCAAGAGCTTTTTCCGTTTTTTCGAGGATCAGCGGCCAAACATTTGGGTAAAATAGCCGCCGATGCGTCCGACGCCGACGCGGGAGAATCCGCCGAGCATATTGGCGCGGTGTCCGCTGCTGTTTACCCAGGCATTATTGGCGGCTTTTCCGCTGGAGGAACCCATGTAGATATTCTCTGCACTGGCACTGGCTCCAAGCTGACGCGCACGCTGTGAAAAGGATCCTTTTCCGCTGACGGGGGAATTATGCGAGAAGAAGCCGAAACGGTACATATCGGAACTGTGTCCTCGGGAAACCAGCACAAGAAGGAGGTCGATCACGCAGGGACGCAGGCCGCTGCGCATCCGGAAACGGTTCAGTTCATCGACGGCACGGTATTCTTCTGGATCGATCGCTGGTGCGAGTTCCTGATTGACTGCAAGAACTTCGTTCGATTTCAGATGCGGCGCCGGGATCGGAATGTCACGCACGATCTGCCCGATCTCCGAGCGGCTTTTTTCATTGTGGACCGCCTCGGCGATCTGGACCAGTGAATTCGCGACTTCCGGACGGACATCCGGATATTTTTCCGTGATCCTTCCCGAATAATCGGGCTGGTGATCTTGCAGGACGGCCTGCATGACGGTACGTTCTTTGGCTGGAAGGACCGTCACCAGATCCGAGAAATCCAGACCAAGAAATTCATATTCGGAAAATGTGTGCAGAACGATCGGAGTATGGTGCACTGGGAGCTTGGGCTGAGGGGCCGGTTTCTCGGAAGATCCTGAAAGCGTCTGCCCTGCATCCGGAATGACCGGCTTAGCTGTTGTATGTTGTTTCGCCCCAGCTTGCGCTTTTGTTGATTTTGTGGTATAATTAGGCTGAAAGAGACGGCGGAAAGGGCCGGCCTCGGTAGTTGTTGTATAGGCTGCTGCCTGCATGGCGAGCGCCGCAAATATAAAAATTCGTATGGAAATGCCAGTTCGGGTCAACATACAAAAATCCTTTCCGTGCTTAGTGGGCTGATCCCACGGGCCAAACTTAAAATAAAATATAAATAAAAATCTCACTTGGATCCCATGCTCCTCATGGAACCGCGTTGAGAATTGGTCCGCAATATGTGATCGATAGGCAAGGTGGTCTGATTGGCGAAGGTTTAACCTTCACCTAGTTGGTAGTGATTATACAGGAAATTCGCACGAATTTAAAGAGGGGGGGGCCTGATTTTTTCGGAAATTTTTGGAATTTTTTAAATTTTTATTAAAGTTATTGTTGGAATTGTGCAAATTGTATGGAAAATAATGTGTTGAACATCGTACTTTTTCAGCCGGAGATCCCGCATAATACCGGAGCTGTCGGCAGAACGTGTGTGGGGCTGGGGGCCAAGCTCTGGCTCGTCCGTCCCATGGGATTCCAGATCACGGACAGGAATCTGAAACGCGCCGGTCTTGATTACTGGCAGTTCCTGGATTGGGAGATCGTAGAGAACTGGGAGGCGCTGCGGGAGAAACTGCCGCAGTGGGATCGGTATTTCTATTTTACTAAGAAAGCGAAACACTCGTATCTTGACGTGACGTTTCAGGCTGGCGACGTGCTCGTTTACGGAAGCGAGACGCAGGGATTTCCGGAGTTCTTCCATGAAGAGTATGCGGAACAGTGCCTCAGGATCCCCATTCGGCCAAAGATCCGGAGTTTGAATCTTTCGGTAAGTGTGGGGGTCAGCGCCTTTGAGGCGATGCGGCAGATCGGGCATTCGGAAGATATGCAGTAGGAGGTGAAAGATGGAAAAACTAAAGATCGCGTGGATCGGTACCGGGATCATGGGGCGTGCTATGTGCGGAAGGCTGATCGAGGCTGGATATGCCTGCACGGTCTACAATCGGACCCGGGAAAAGGCGATACCGCTGCTGGAGGCGGGCGCGCAGTGGGCGGAGACCCCTGCGGATGCTGCGAAAAATGCGGACGCCGTCTTCACGATCGTCGGATTTCCCGCGGATGTGGAGTCCGTCATTCTCGATCCGGAAACGGGCGTGCTGGCGGGATGGGAGACGGAGAAAAACGGGAAAACAGACGGGAAAAGGAAGATCGTCGCCGACATGACCACGAGCCGTCCCTCTTTGGCCGTCAAGATCGCGCAGGAGGCGGAAAAACGCGGTGTCTGGGCACTGGATGCTCCGGTCTCCGGAGGGGATATCGGCGCGAAAAACGGGACACTTTCCATCATGGCGGGCGGATGCCGGGAGGCGTTTGATGCGCTGGAGCCGATCTGGAAGATCCTCGGGACGAACGTGAGATTTCAGGGGACTGCGGGAATGGGGCAGCACACGAAAATGGTGAATCAGATCCTCATCGCGGGAAACATGCTTGGGGTCTGCGAGGCGCTGCGGTATGCGAAGTCCGTCGGTCTCGATCCTGCCGCGGTTCTCGAGTCGGTCTCTACCGGGGCGGCGGGAAGCTGGTCGCTGGCGAATCTGGCTCCGCGGATCCTTCGGGACGATTTTGCGCCGGGGTTCAAGATCACGCATTTTGTGAAGGATCTGCGCATCGCGCTGGATGAAGCTCGTGCTGTCGGTCTGGAACTTCCGGGGGTCACGCTTGCCGAGCGGCTGTACGCGGAGCTGATGGACGCGGGATTGGCGGATGCTGGGACCCAAGCGCTCGTGAAGTGGCCGGCCTGCCAATGAGAGGCCCGGCTGCATTTTGCCGCGGAACACAAGGAAGAAACGCAGGATCTCATGGAACGGGCGAGATCCTGCTCTGACACGAATTTCACGGAAAACACGAAAAGACACGAAAGATTTAAAATATTTTTGATCGCCTTTTGGTGAATTTCGCGTTGAAAAACTCCTTTTATGTTTTTCTGCGGCCGTCCGATCTACTTTTTCAGCTCTTCGAGACACTCTATTGCCGCTTCGATGAAACGCTCGCCGGTCCCTTCGACGTAGAGGACGTTGATCGTCTCGTAGCTTCCCTCTTTGAAGGCTTTGCGCGTCGGAATGTATTTCGCGTTTTGCTGAGAGAGCTCGATGATGATCGTGTTTTTGAACGGCGAGCGGCGTTTGAGATCCTGCCCCAGTTCGACGAAGATCTCGCCCGGAAGCAGTACGATGGCGGTGTCGTCACTCAGACGGATCGCGCCGACTTCCGCTTTGTGTTCGACCGGGAGGGTGGAGAGGTTGACGATCTTGCCGATCTCGACCCGTTCCAGGAACGAGTAGCCGGAGTTCGGTTCCATGACGACGCTGCGCAGTTCACGTGCGCGTGCGATCTGCTCTTCGGTGAATTCCTGGCGTTTGACCGTCAGGGTACGCATCGCGGAATCGAGAGACGGGACCAGTTCTGCCATTTCTCCGCTCTCATAGAGTGCCGCGAGACGTTTTCCGAGTTCCGTTCCGATCTCCGGAGCACGGCGTCGGTGGCGGTTCGTGACGTCTACGTGATTGATGTCGCCGCAGGTCCCCGTTCCAAAACCAGAGATGAAGTCCGCGCCGAATCTTTCACGCAGAACGGTCTGAATGTAGAACGGGTAGTCCGCGCTGAATTTCGTGCCGCCGGTCGTGTCGAGATGGAGCGCGAAATTGGAGAGGGACGCGAACGGCTTCTTTTTCGCGTCACGGAACAAAATTCCGTAAAAATCGGGATCGATCGGGCCAGCGGGACGGATGATGTTCGGATTCAGAACGCCGGGATTGAATCGGACCTGATCGGAATCTTTCATGAAGTAGCGCCGGTTGAAGGAAAGATCCGTGACGGACGTTTTGCCAATGGAGAGCGACGCGGGCCGGAGATCTTTCATCGATTCGAGGATCGCCTTTTCGGTCTGTTCGACCCAGAACGCTTTGTAGTTGAACGTTTCATGGTCGTTTCTCGCGGCGGCGGCCAGATTTTCTTCCGGAGTGATCTTCCGATCGTACTTCATCCAGACGGGGCCGGTGTGCGTGTGCGTTCCAACGAGGAAGACCGCGTCGCCGGAGAGACCGGTCTTTTCCTGGATCCGGCGTTTCACTTCGGCCGTGACGTCATCGTAAACGTAAATGGAATCGCTGATGGCCAGGACGCACATTTCGTCACCCTGTTTGAAGCAGAACGCGCGGAGCATGAGCGGATCCAGCACGCCGTCGGAAAGCCGTTTGCTGTAGTATCCGGCCATGGGGTAACTCAATGGCGGCGTGATCTCCGTCACACCGATACCGATCTCCAGCGGAGCCGTAACTGGCGCAGGAGTTTTCTCGGCATCCTGCGCGAAAACGGCGGAAGCTGAAAAAACGGCGAGTGCTGAAAAAACGGCGAGTGCCGAAAAAACAGCGAGTGCGGGCAAAAGCATTGACAAAATGGCGAAAAACTTGGATCTCATGGGCAGGGTCCTTTCTGGAATGGCGGGTGAAATGGTGGGAAACGCGGAAAAACGCGGAGCGGGTACGGCACCTGCTCTGCGTTTTCCAACGGTTAGGGAAATTTTACTTTTTGAGTTCTTCGAGACACTCCATCGCGGCCTCTACGAGACGTTCGCCGGTTCCTTCAGGGAAAAGAACGTTGATCGTTTCGTAGCTGCCTTCCTGGAATGCTTTGCGTGTTGGAATGTAGCGCGCGTCCTGCTGGGAGAGTTCCAGTACGAGCGTGTTTTTGAACGGCGAACGGCGTTTGATGTCCAGCCCAAGTTCGACGAAGATCTCGCCCGGAAGGATGACGATGGCGGTATCGTCGCTCAAACGGATCGCGCCGACTTCCGCTTTATGTTCGATCGGCCAGCTGGCGAGGCTGACGATGTTTCCGAGCCGGACACGTTCTAGGAAAGGGACTTCGGACTTCGGATTCAGGATCTCCTTGCGGAGTTCCCGTGCTCTGGCGGTCTCTTCCTCGGAAAACTGGAGACGTTCCAGCGTCAGGGAGCGGAATGCGTGGGCAAGCGACGGCTCTGCTTCCTGGAGACCGCTTTCGTAAAGTGCGGCAAGGGCCATTCCAAGTGCTGTGCCGATTTCCGGCGCACGCTGTCTTGGAGCAGAGGCATTGACGTTAATGTGATTGATGTCGCCGCAGGTTCCGATGCCGAATGCGGAAATGAAATCTGAACCAAATTTTTCGCGGAGGATCTTATGGAGGTAACTGGGGTAGTCCGCACTGAATTGCACACCGCCGGTCGTGTCGAGATGCAGCGCAAAACTGGAAAGCGACGCGAACGGCTTCTTTTCGGCATCGCGGAACAGGATCCCATGGAGATCCGGATCGATCGGACCGGCCGGGCGAATGATGTTCGGATTGCCGACGCCGGGATTGCACCGGACCACATCAGAGTTTTTCATGAAGTAGCGGCGATTGAAAGAGAGGTCCGTCACGCTGGTCTTTCCAACGGAAAAGGAGACCGGCCGGACCTTCTGGATCGCTTCGAGGATGGTCTTTTCAGCCAGTTCGACCCAGTACGCTTTGTAGTTGAACGCGCGGTAGTCGTTTTTTTCGGCCGCCGCCATGTTCTGTTCCATCGTGACGGTCCGATCGTAATGCCGCCAGCTCGGACCGGTGTGCGTGTGCGTTCCGAGGATGAAGACGGAATCGCCGGAAAGACCGGTTTTTTCCTGAATTCGGCGTTTCACTTCGGCGGTGGTATCCGCGTAGACGTAGAGGGAATCGCTGATGGCCAGGACGCACATTTCGTCCCCCTGTTTGAAGCAGAACGCACGGAGCATCAGAGGATCCAGCGTCCCTTCCGAGAGACGGATACTATAGTACCCGGCCATGGGGTAACTCAGCGGCGGCGTGATGTCCGTCACTGCCAGTCCAAGCTGAAACGGTTCTGTCTTTGACGCTGCGTCCTGTGCGAACAGGGCCGAAACGCTGAGCAGAAGTGTCGACAAAATTGAGAAGATCTTCAATTTCATGGGGTAGGATTCCTTTCTGGGAAGGCGGGAAGGTAAAAAACAGATGAATTTCAACTTCAATTATAGACGAAACGTTCCGGTCTGTCAATAGTTCCGGAAATTTTTCTCAAAAAAGGGGATTCCAAACAGGGAATGCGTGAAAAATACAAAAATTTGTGATTTTTGAGAATTTCATGTCTGGGATCTTGCACTTTTTGTCTCTTTTGGTCTACTTCTGTGAATTCTGCGGCAGAATCGTCAGGTATGTGCCGGACGGTTCCGAAAACGGAGGCCCCACTTGACTTTTGGAGGGATTTCTGGTATAAAAGAAGGCGGGATTTGGAGTTTTTTCGTTCCTCTGTTTTCGCAGGTGAGTTCATGAAAAAAAGCGTGTTTTGTCTTCTTTTATTTTGTGTGTTCGTTTTGTTTGCATCGGCTGAAATGGTTTCGGCTGCGGAAATGGTCTCGGCTGCGGAAATGGTCTCGGCTGCGGAAATGGTCTCGAATGCCGCCCCAAAAACGTCTTCGTTCGAGGAGCTCGTCGCGGAGTTTCAGGAGAACGGGATGCCGGAGGAGATCCTTTTCGTGACTAGGAAACCGAGTGCCGACGTGCACTGGTACGCGAACATCGGCTACTATGCGGATAATTCGTGCCGGGTGCCGTTTCCGAGGAATTCCGGCGGCGCGATCTGGATCTTCAACGTGAAGACGAAAGCGTGCCGAAAGATCTTTGAGGATCCGGAAGGGAACGTGCGCGACCCGCAGATCCACTACGATGGAAAGAAATTCATCTTTTCGTATCTGCCGAAGGGGAAAAAACACTACAGTCTGTTTGAGATGAATTTGGACGGGACGGGCCTGCGCCAGATCACGGGAATCGGTGAGGATGCGGAATTTCCGATCCCGCCGGGAGTCAAACCGCTGGAAACGACCGAGATACGCCGCAGTTCGAAGAATCTCGACGGCGTTCAGGACTACTCGCCGGCCGGCTGGGACGACTACGAACCGACGTACACGCCGGACGATAAGATCATCTTCTGTTCGACCCGTGCGAACCGGTACGTTCAGTGCTACTATACGCAGGTCGGGACGCTCCACAAATGCGAGCTGGACGGCTCGAATATTCAGTGCATCTCGTCCAATGTGGAGCAGGACAACACGCCGTGGTTTCTCAATGACGGGCGCGTCGCGCACATGCGGTGGGAGTATGTGGACCGGCACTGGGGGACGTACCATTCCCTCTGGACGGTGAATCCGGACGGAACGAAACAGATGGTCCTTTACGGGAATTTCGCGACGTGGGACTGTATGCTGGCTCCGAAACCGGTCCCGGGACGCAATGACCGGATCGTCTGCACGTTCTCGCCGGGGCACGGTCGGAAAGAGCATCAGGGAAACATCGTGCTTCTCGACACGACGCTGGGGCCGGATGACCCGAAAGCAGTCCAGTACATTACGAAAGGCGGGATCTATTCCGATCCGTGGGCGTTCAGCGTGGATCATTTTCTTGCGGCGGCCCGCGAAAAGATCGTTCTCGTGACGGCGGACGGACGCAGCGGAACGCTCTTTACGCTTCCTGCGGAACTTCGAAAAGCGGGTTTCTGGATCGGGGAAGCGCGTCCGGTGATGCCGCGTCAACGGGAAGTCGTGATTCCTGACCAGACGGATCCGTCGAAAGCTCACGGAACGCTGGCACTCGTGAATATCTACCACGGGCGCAAGATGAAGGACGTGAAGCCCGGGACGATCAAAGCGATCAAGATCTACGAAGTGCTGCCGAAACCGGTCAATTTCTCCGGCGGGATGGACATGATCTCCAACGAAGGGACCTTCTCCGTCACGCGGCTTTTGGGGACGGTGCCGGTCTCGGAAGACGGGAGCGCGTACTTTGAACTTCCGGCGAAACGGAGCGTTCTGTTCTGTGCCATGGACGAAAATGACCACTGTGTGAAGCGGATGCACTCCTTCACGTCCGTCATGCCGGGTGAGGTGACTGCGTGCATCGGGTGCCATGAGGAACGGACGGAGACGCCCAGTGCCGAGGAACGCGACCGGCTGAATCGTCTTCTGCGTACTGTCCCGGTCAAGCCGGAAAAAATCGCGGGGGTCCCGGAGATCTTCGTTTTCCCGCGCGATATTCAGCCGATCCTGGATCGACATTGCCTCAAGTGCCATCATCATGACCGGGAAGAGGGCGGATTCAACATTTCTGGCGACTGGAACCCGCTCTACACTTTCGGCTACATGCAGATGTCGTGGCGGAAACTCTTCGGCGATAATCGAAACCGCTCGATGGGGAATTTCGCGCCGTACGAGATCGGGACCGGTTCCAGCCGACTGCTGAAGCTCATCGAGGAAGGGCACGAAGGCGTCAAGATGCCGGAAGAGGAACAGAAGATCATCCGTAACTGGCTCGACGCCGGCGCAAACTATTCCGGAGTCTATGCGGCAAGCGGATGCGGCGGTCTGGGATACTATATCGCGCACAAAAATATCCAAAACGACGCAGACTGGCCCGAAACGGAACCGTCCCGTGACGCGATCCGACGCCGATGCGATCCGTGCCATTGTCCGACGGAAGCGGAAAAGAAGATCGGAAACTATTCGCTGGTCACGGAATACAAAACGGTCTACTGGCCGCCGCAGAAAAATCGGTATGTCGTTCACGATATGTGCGAGGAATCCGGACGGTACAATCGGCACGAGATCTGGAATCTCTCCTACCCGGAAAAATCAAAAGTCCTTCGCGCTCCGCTCTCGAAAGAGTTCGGCGGGCTTGGAAAATGCGAGGCGGCTTCCGGTCAGAAAGTCTTCGCGGACACGAACGACCCGGACTACCAGCTGATTTTGAAGTACATTCAGCGCGGCAGACGGTACATTCTGGAGGAAGACAATCGGTTCTCGATGCTCCACCCCAGCCCGAATAATGGACCGGACTGTCCGCAGAAGTTCACTCCGCGATGGGGCTACCTGCGCGAGATGATCCGCTACGGCATCCTCCCGCCCGACACGACGCCGAAAGCCTCCATCGATCCGTACGACGTGGAGGAACGCTACTGGCGCTCGTTCTGGTACGTGCCGGAAACGGAGACCGAAACGCGGTAGAAACGCAGAAGAAGCGCAAAAGAAGAAGCGCAAAAGAGGAAGCGCAAAAGAGGAAGCGCAAAAGAGGAAAAGGAACGGCGTCCCTAAAGAACGCAGTTCCTTTTTTCTTGAGAGTTTCGGCCGGCTGGACGGGAAACTATTTCTCAAACTCCACGCGGTAGACTTTCGCGTCTTCCACCTTCACGCGGAATGCCGCACTTGCGCCATTCTGCTGGAAAGGCACGCTTTCACCGTCGAAGAGGATGCGTTTTACTTTGCCTTTGACCGTTACGTCAAATTCAGGAAGTGACGGCAGCGGAAGGATCTCCAGCATTTTGTCCATCGGCTTCACGCGGAGCGCACCGAGCGTCGAGACGCCCCGATATTCCGCCGGTGTCCGATTGCCGAGCAGACGGCTGAAATCGTCCACGCTCTCCGAAATGGCGACCGGACGGATCTCACCGACGATACGGCCTTCCCGGATCTCGAATTCCGCGACGGAGTACCGATCGTCCTGCGCGAACTCACCCATGAGCGCCGCACGGTGTCCATTTCCGCGGTGATCGTAGAGTCCTACCATCACGTGGTATTTGCCGTTTCGCGTCCCTTCCGGAATGCGGAAAACGTGCCCTGCTCCGGTCTCGATGTTTCGCGTTTCCTCACTCGTACCCCATTGGCTGGTCGGAATGCTGCATGAGTATCCGTCGTACCAGCCGGTCGGCGTGAATCCGTAGCCTCGGCGCGGTTCAAAGACGTGCGCGAAAATGGCGAGGTCCTTGGGAGCGGGAGCGTCGCACTTCCAGTTCGTCACGACTTCAAATGCGCGTCCTTCTTCCAAGACTTTTGCGCTCTTCATCGTGGGCTGGATCGGCAGAAGGTCCACGAGCGCCTTCCCGCGGCCGTTCAGGTAGAATGTGCCGTCCGGACGCTGCGAGAATTCCGCGACTTCTTTCCTGTTTGCAGGATTCCGCACGATGCCGGAGACGAAATTCCCATTTGCGTCGAAGATGACGAAACCGTACTTGGGGAGCGTGTATCCCTGGACGCTCCAGTTTCCTTCACCGCGGTTCACGTAGACGGTCATGCCGTTTGTCCACGTGACGCGCTGGCGGCGGAGACCGTCAAGGAATTCCACGTTTTCGATCTCCTGATCGGCGATCGAGCGGACGAAATGCTGCGCGAGATAGTGTTTCCGCACGCTTCCGGAGAAAATGGTCCCAAGGTCCACCATGAGATCCAGACCTCCGAGGATCTCCGCCGAAATGTAGTCGTCGCTCATGATCCCGTGCAGATGCGGATCTCTCAGCGCACGGTACCGGTCTGCGTAGCCGGCACCGTGGCGCGAGTAGTTCGTGTGGTTCACTGCGGCGAACCACGGAGTGCGCGACCAGTTTTCGCACGGGACGTGCCGACGCCACGCGCCTCCTTTTTCCGGATCGATGAGCATCCACTGGCAGTCCGCGCCGGAAATGGAACCGAGCAGACCGTCGGATCCCGCTTCACTGACGGTGATCGCCGGCTCTTTTTTGCCGTTGACTTCATGAGAAAGCCCTTCCGCGATGGTCTCGAAGCAGTCTTTCCAGCAGGCCGCCGTCTGCGTGCGGGGATGGAAATTTCCGTCGCGGTCCCAGTAATCGTAGACGTTCGCTGAGGTGAAGACGTCCACGAAGTAGGCGTCCATCGTCGGGAGGTACTTGCGGTCCAGCGCGAGATTCCGGAGCAGGAACGGCTTGAAGAGGTCCGGGCGCCACTGGTAGCTCTGAACTCCTGCACCGTGATTGATCCACGCTTTGCGCGGTGTGCCGTTTGCGTGAAAGTCGATCCGGTCGTAGGTGAATCCTTCCGCATCGGGATAGAAATCGATGTAGTTGTCGTGGATGCCGAACGGAACTCCGGCTTTCGCGCACGTTTTCGCGAGTTCCTGCAGTTCCTCGCAGGTCCCCAAGCTGGAGAGTACGAGATTCCGGGGATCGTCCGGATTGGTGTTCCAGATGTCCGGCAGCCGCACATCATAGCCCCAGCACTGCCAGACGTGCTTGATGAAGAGGGAATCCGTCACGCCGTACTGGAACGCTTTTTGAAGCTCCTGCGTATTGTGCGCGTATTTTCCGCCCCAGACGTCGAACGTCAAACGTCCGCGCTTGCGTTCCACGCCCGGTCCGGTCTTGGGGAGCCACGTGTTCTGTTTTCGGTACTTGAAGGCCGCACGGAAGGCGTTTTGGCGATCCGGGACGAGTGCGAGTTTGAACCAGCTGCTCATTTCCAGCGTACAGAGATCCTTTTCACCGTCGCAGACCATCGCGGCCGGAGCGTTCGAGGCGCCCATTACGAGCGACGTTCCATTTGCGTAATCGATCCCGATGTGACTCGCCGCCAGATCGTGACCACCCATGCCGATGCGGAAATTTTTGGGAGCTTCCGCGACGAATCCGTGCCCCCAGTAGACGCGGGAGATCTTCTGATCTGCGGGGTGGAACGAAAAATTCGCCAGCTCAGCCGGATTTTCTTTCGGAACGTCAAAGACGAGCATTCCGTTTTCGGCGGAAATGTTGATCTGGATCGGAAGTTCCTCGTCGTTGGAGAGCAGCGTTGCGGTGAAGCGGAGTTTTCCATCCGCGGTTTTTTCCAGTTTCGGAAGTTTGGTGTAGACCGCGCCGGCCGAGTTGAGCGGCTGTGCGCCGACGGCGAGCGAGATGCCGCGGAATGTCACGAAAGACTCCGGTTTTTTCGGATCTCCGAGCGCGATCTGTGCGTCCAGAAGGCCATTCGGACCGGGGGTGATCCAGGCGGTGAATTCTTCATCAAGAGGCAGGGTGAACGTTTCCTGCGGGACGGCGTTTTCCTGCGAAACGAGATTTTTTCCGCGGGCAGTGTTGATCACCAGACCGCTCAGGTAGCATCCGTCGCACGTCGTGTTGTTTTTCGGACCGGGATGGATCTCGACCGTTAATTTCATCTTTTGACCCGCAAATTTCTCGAGCGAAAACGTTCTGTCGACCCATTCGGTACTTGCGGTGTGGAATTCTTCCAGAAGGATCTGTTTCGTTTCGTCTTCTCCGGCATTTCGTCCCCAGAAACGGAACGTCACGCCGTCGGTCGGCGGTTCCGGAGGCAGGACGACCCGCACACACGCGCCGTAGCTCATCGAAAGGCCCGGCTCATTCGGGAGCTGGACGTCATATTCTGCAAAGAAACCGCCGCCATACGGACGGTACGGCGGATGCGCATTTCGGCAGGTCCGGCTGACGCCGCCGGCAGTGTAGGCCGCGAGATGGTAATTCGCGCTGGATCCCGGATCTCGGCCGTCAAAATTCGGCAGGCCGATCATCTTGCCGTCCAGGGAACGGAAGGCGCGGAACGGTTTGTCCAGAAGTGAAACGCCGCCGATCTTCACGACTGTTTCGGATCCCTGCTTCTGGATCTGCGGAACGTTCGTCTCGATCACGCGGACCGCATGCACGAGAGTCTCCCGCTCGCCGTTCGGGAAGGTGCATTTGACGTGCAGCGGATAGTGTGCCGAGTAGGTGCCAGGAAGCGCCTTAAACGTGAATTCCGTCTCGACGCTGCCGCCTGCGGGGAGCTCGATCCTGCGCGTCACTGTTGGCTGGACGTTTCCATTTTCGTCCGTTGGCATGATGGTGTCGATGGAAGTGAAGGTCAGTACTGCAGAAAGTACTTTTTCCGACGTGCTCGAAACTGTGACCGGGAGCGTCTGGACGGTTTCCAGTTCCGAAACGACGTCCATTTTACCCAGTTTGACCGTCACGGGACCGACCGTTTGCGTGTGGACCGTGAATTGGAGCGGTTCATAGGCTTCCTCTTCTGCCGCGGCCGGAACCGGAAAAATTGCGTTGAGTGTCAGGACTCCTAAAAGGGAAAGGAAGCAGACACCGGCGGAGATCGCGGATCTCCAGAATGAAAATCTTTGTTTCATGTGCGTTCTTTCTTTAAAATGGAGGATGGAATGGAAAGTGAAATTGGGCTCGGATCGGAAAATTTCAGGATCGGAAAATTTCAGGATCGGAAAATTTCAGGATCGGAAAATTTCAGGATCGGAAAATTTTATGGGAGGAGGCGCAGTTCCGCCCACATGATGTCTCCAGCGTGCGGTGCGATCTTGAGCAAATTGACTCCGGACCGCAGACTCTCCGGCGGGAATTCGGCCTCATATCCGCCCGTCGCCCCGCCTGCCAGACTCTCCAGATTGGTAAAAGGAGCGAGCCGCTGCGCTTTGTGTCCATTGAGCTGAAGGTCCAGCGGAGCATTGGAAACATTCGGGATCCCCTGAACGCCTAGGATGACCAAAACGCGCGGTTTCGGCTCGGTACTGGAGTCGGTACGGTGGTGTGCTTCCGGATTCGGGAGTTTTCCGGAATGAAAGACCAATTCTGCGCCGTCTTTCATGGATTTTGGAAGCTGCGCTCCGTTCGAGACTCCGAAAGGAACGGTATCGTGGAACGTGAGCGGGAAACGGCGTACGGAACGAGCGATTTTTTCCGAGCCGACGCCTTCTTCGAGGAGTTCGCGGTAATTTTCCAAAGAAACGGAGCGGGTCTGCGAGTCCATCCAGTTGAAAAGGTAGACATTCTCCGCACCGCGTGCCCGATGCGCATCCGCGAAACCGTAAAGTGAGGCCAAGTCGCACGGAATGGCGTTGGAGCTGGGGTAGGGCCGAATGTTGAATTCCAGCCCCGGAGCAAGTGCGGTGTCTGCGCCGGCTTTTGCGAGTTTTTCTTTCCAGAGCTCTACCGGAATGTCGAAATCGCTCGTCGTCCAGAACGGGCACGGGACCAGAAGATCGACCAGTCCCTCTTTTGCCCACGTGACGGCATCCATGCCAAGCTCCAGAGCTGCGTCCGGAACGGCCGGAACCCGCGCTGCCAGAAAGATCCGGTGCCCGCGTTTGGTTTCCCAAGAGTCGGCAAGACGGCGTACTTCGCGCATGAATTGGGTGAGGATCTCCGCTTCCTCGCGTTCTTTTCCGGGCGTCAGATGGTAGCTGAAACGCATCCAGTCAAGTTCCAGACCGTCGAAATCGTACCGTTCGAAAAGTTCACGGATGAATGCCATCGTGAATTCCCGGACTTCCGGATGCCGAAAATTCAGCGCCCAGCGTTTCCAGTCGCCGGTGAAATTTTCCGGGATCCTCCGAAATTCCGGATGCGTCCGCCAAAATTCCGAGTGCATGAAATTCTTTTCTTCATTCACGCTGTGAATGTCGTTCATGCGGGTCGAGATCCATGGCGAGATCCCTTTTTCACGTGCCCGGGCGATCCAGACCGCGTAGGGATCCAGACCTTTTTCGTGAAGGATCCGCGCATTTTGCGGCCATTGATGCTTTGGCTCCTCTCCGTCGACCGGGTCCCAGATCGCTTCGCGTGTCCGCGAACGGAAATTCGCGCGCATCGCATTCGGACAGAGAAAAAGGTGCGTCACTTTCGTGCCGGCGTACTGGTCGATGAATTCATGCAGACCCTCCAGCGTCATCTTTTCCGGCGGACGCGTCCCAAAAAAGTGACTGTTGTCCTCGTTGATGATGAACATTTCGTGCAGCAGCTCCGTTTCGTTTCCGAGAGCACCTGCCGAAAAAATCATGCTTCCAAGAAAAATCAAGAAAAAAAGAAACGGTGTGCTTTTCATGCAGAGCTCCTTTCTGGCGGGGAAATGTGGAACGTTGGCGGGGAAATGTGGAACGTTGGCGGGGAAATGTGGAACGTTGGCGGGGAAATGTAGGAGGGATCTGAAAGAGACGGCACTCTCTTTTGTGTCTTACGCAGGAAAACGGACGTCTTTCCAGAGAAAAGGACCCCGCACGAAAAGAGCAGGGTCCAGAAATGTCAAACTTTTAGGCTGACTGTAAACGTTACTCGTTCACCGCAGCTTTCAAAGCTTCCGCTTTGTCCGTTTTTTCCCACGGGAAACCGTCACGGCCAAAGTGACCGCCGGCGGCCGTCGCGCGGTAGATCGGCTGACGCAGATCTAAGCATTCGATGATCCCTTTCGGCGTCATCGGGAAGACCTTGCGGATCGCTTCTTCGATCTTGCACGAGCAGACCTTTTCGCTGCCGTACGTGTTCACGTAAACGCTCACCGGTTCCGCGACGCCGATCGCATACGCGAGCTGAACTTCGCAGTCGTCCGCCAGACCAGCAGCCACGACGTTCTTCGCAATGTAGCGAGCCATGTACGCGGCAGAACGGTCCACTTTCGTCGGGTCTTTTCCAGAGAACGCACCGCCGCCGTGGGAAGCCCAGCCGCCGTAGGTGTCGACGATGATCTTACGGCCCGTCAGACCGCAGTCGCCGTGAGGACCTCCGACGACGAAGTTGCCCGTCGGGTTGATGTGGAACTGAATGTCCCCTTTGTTCAGCTCGGCCGGAATGCACGGAAGGATGACGTTCGGAATGATCCAGTCCGCGATCTCTTTCTGACTGACGCAGGCGCAGTGCTGGGTGGAAACGACGACCGTCGTGACTTTCACCGGGGTCATGCGGTCCACATATTCGACCGTGACCTGACTCTTGGAGTCGGGAAGAAGCCAATCCACTTCGCCCTTCTGACGCGCTTCGGTCAGACGGTTCATGATGCGGTGCGAAAGTGCGATCGGAAGCGGCATCAGTTCCGGCGTCTGTTTGCACGCGTAACCAAACATCAGACCCTGGTCGCCCGCACCGTCACGGTCAACGCCCATCGCAATGTCCGGACTCTGTGTGTCAAGACGGACCTGAACTTCGCAGGTGTCGCCGCTGAAACCAATATCGTTGCTCGTGTACCCGACTTCGTTGATGACTTTACGGGCAACGGCTTCGTAATCGACTTTCGCGCTGGTCGTGATCTCGCCGGCGATGACACAAAGGTCGGTCGTCACGAGCGTTTCACACGCAACTCGGCTGGTCGGATCCTGGGCGTAAATAGCATCCAGAATTCCGTCGGAAATATTGTCGGCCAGTTTGTCCGGGTGGCCCATGCTCACGGCTTCACTTGTGAAGAGAAAACTTTTCTGCGACACGTTGGTCTCCTTTGAATGTTGAGGAAATACTCTGCTTCTCCCTCCACGAAAAGCCCTCGGAAAATGTTTGCCGATCCGCATTAAAAATGGAAGGAAAATGCGAAATTTTGAGTGGTTTGAAATTTGCCGAAGCGAATGAAACGACACGGAGATCGTATAGTACGATACACTTCGGATGGATACTACCATTATACCAGATTTGAATGATTTATTCAACCCCTGAAATCCTCTGAATGCGAAATTTTTTCAGTTTTCAGTGAATTTTTATGCCGCTATGTCTGGAAAAGAGGCTCTTCAAAAATTTTTTAAAATAAAAGGGCCAGCCGGGAACTGCGTACCCGCAGGTTTACTGCGGAAGACACAGAAAGCCCTGGAAAGGAAACTCGAAAAACTCGAAAAACTCGAAAAACTCGAAAAAATGCGAAATTCACCAAAAGACTAAAAAATATTCGGTTCATCCGAGAAATGCGTACCCGTTTTACCACTGAAGACACTGAAAATGCACAGAGAAACACGGATCTTAATGCAAAAAGGAGTGAAAACCGATCGCGCGAACATTTTTTAATTTTAAAAATTTCTTTCGCGTTTTTTTGTATTTTCCGTGAAATTCGTGGCAGGGCACATTTCCTGCCTTTTTCCTCTTTCTTTTCAGTGCTCTCAATGGTGAGTTCGGAACCTGGATCGGTACGCACTTTCCGGAAGAGGCACAAAAAAAGGACCCCGAAATCGCTCTCGGAGTCCTGGATCTCGCAATTCAAAACGCTGATCACCACGCGAAGTGGGCGAACGCTTTGTTGGCTTCGGCCATGCGGTGGACGTCTTCACGCTTTTTGTAAGCAACGCCTTCCTTGTTGTAGGCAGCGACCAGTTCGTCGGCCAGTTTCTTCGCGATGGGCTGACCCTTCTTGCTGCGGACAGCATTCAGGACCCAGCGGATCGCCAGAGACTGCTGACGAACGCGGTTGACCTGCATCGGGACCTGGTAAGACGAACCGCCAACGCGCTTGGAGCGAACTTCGATGGTCGGCTTGATGTTTTCGATGGCCTGAGTGAAGACCTCGATGCCCGGTTTGTCCGTGACCTTCTTTTCGATCTCGGCCAGAGCATTGTAGAAAACTTCCTGTGCAATGCTTTTTTTGCCATCGAACATCAGGCAGTTGATGAATTTGCTGGCGAGCAGAGAACCGTAAACCGGATCACCAACGAGCTGCTTGCGACTTGCAGTAATACGACCCATTTTATCCTCTTTTTGACGTAAAAATGTTTTTCTGAATCACCTCGGGAATCAACCCCGACCGGTT
>SUVI01000064.1:16263-19855 GCA_015062085.1 Planctomycetaceae bacterium | reverse complement strand
GATCCGCCGGACGCTCTCTCGTGAGCGTTACTCCGGTAATCAAAACATGGAACCTCAACGGCTTCCGAGGAAGCCCAGACCGAGAAAACCAAATGCAGTTTTCTCCGAATTATGTTTTCTACAAAGTATGATCAAAAATTCGGAGAAATGGTGCGTTGCGTGATCCCGATCCGCCGGACGCTCTCTCGTGAGCGTTACTCCGGTAATCAAAACATGGAACCTCAACGGCTTCCGAGGAAGCCCAGACCGAGAAAACCAAATACAGTTTTCTCCGAATTATGTTTTCTACAAAGTATGATCAAAAATTCGGAGAAATGGTGCTTTGCGTGATCCCGATCCGCCGGACGCTCTCTCGTGAGCGTTACTCCGGTAATCAAAACATGGAACCTCAACGGCTTCCGAGGAAGCCCAGACCGAGAAGACCAAATGCAGTTTTCTCCGAATTATGTTTTCTACAAAATAGGATCAAAAATTCGGAGAAATGGTGCTTTGCGTGATCCCGATCCGCCGGACGCTCTCTCGTGAGCGTTACTCCGGTAATCAAAACATGGAACCTCAACGGCTTCCGAGGAAGCCCAGACCGAGAAAACCAAATGCAGTTTTCTCCGAATTATGTTTTCTATCTTCTCGATGCGTCAGACACCCAGGCCGAGCCGGAACATCGAAGCATAGACGAGCTGCTGATCATCCCGACGGATAGTCTGACCGAAGAAATCACCCGTTTTCAGGGTCGAGAGCTGAAGGTCAAGGAGATTTTCCTCGACTTCATTCTCTTTCACTTCCCAGTCGCACGACTCAATGTCCGCCAGAAGCGTCTGAGTCCGATCGGTTCTGCGAGCCAGGAGCTTTTCCCGAACTTCTTCCAGAGAAGCGCAGCGGGAGACGGACTCGTTTTGGGTCTGGGACACTTTTTCGAGTTCCCACGCTGCCGTGCCGTAGCAGAAACAGATGAGGGAATTCCAGATGTCCGCAAACCATTCCGCCGTCGGACCGATCTCGATGCCGACCAAGCGTTTATCAAGGAAAAACATGGCGCCGACCTGCTCAGGAAGCAGTTCGAACTGTTTCCCGTATTCGTTGAGTTCCGCACGATGCTTGCAGATCGTGTCGTCGAGATGCCCGCGGCCATTGCTTCCGAAACGCCTGCCGAGTCTGCCGATGGCGTCCCACATTTTACCGCAGCCGATCTGAGCGCGCCGCTCAAGCATTTCCTGACGGAGTTTCAGCGGCAGAATGAAGAACCACTGTTCCGCAGTCTTGAGGTAACCGCCCTGTGCAGCCTGAACGCATCGGGCATTCTCATAACGCCGTTCCTGCCCGCTTCCGAGAAGCGCAGCCGCGGAAATAGCGTGGTTCTGTGCGCCCTCCTGAATGTATCCCATGTGCATGGGGAGGATCGCAGTACCGTCCGTGTCGTTGTGGAACGAGACACAGCCGTAACCGTGAACGCCGGTGAATTTCAACCCGGAGTAGGGCGAGATCCACTTCCCTTCGCAGTCCCTGCCGAGGATCGGAAGGACGGAAAGGTGACCGGCTTTCTGGACCGCTCCGAATCGGAACGAGCTGCCGATAAAACCAAGGCTTTCTGCAGGCCTGAGGAGCGAATTGGAATTTACGATATTCTGAAGTGCTTTGGAGTTCGTCATGGATGTCTCCTTTCACGTTAAATTTTGCATCTTTCTTTTTTTGACCGGGAGACGAAAAAAACGCGTCTCCCCTTTTTTAATTTCGAGCATTTCGTACCGTATCGTCTTGAAAACACTATGCCCGGATCTCCTGCGCCATTCGGATCAGACCGCGAAGATGATCGCGCTTTTCCTGACGCTCGCTTTCATTTTCAACCGTAGACGCATTGCCGAAAAGTGCCGCGCACACGTTCACAAAATCCAGCTCATGCCAGAAGTAAAGTTCCGGAAGTTCCTTCGCAGGACGGCGTTTTTCCAACGAGTCCTTCGAGGTAAACATGCTGTGGATGAACGTGACGGGGATCGCCGCAATTTCTTCCGGGAGCGATTTGAGGACCCACTCCAAGTCGCCTTCCTGGAAGTTCTCGAATCCGTCGGAAACGATGACTACCTGGTCCGGACGGCTTTCCAGCGCCGCGATGAGCGCAGAAGCAAGGTCCGTTTCTCCAGACGGGATCGGCGGGAAAGAGCTTCGGCCGTCCGCATCCATACCTCCGACCTGGAAGACCGAAAGACGGCAAACCTTTTCCATGAGGAGACGGAATGCTGTCGACTGACTCACACAGCCCCACTCACGTTCGCCCGTACCTTTCGTCGAGCCGGAAATATCCAGGACCATTGCGACCCTCTGATCGCTGCACGGGATCCGGACCGCAAGTTTCTGGACCGCTTTTTCGACCGCTTCTTCGTACATCTGCCCCTTTGCACCGCGGTAAAGCTGGACAAGGGCGGCAGAAATATCACCGCGGGTCGTCACTTTCACCGTCTTCTGCACCGGAGCCGATGACACAAAGGCCGCGTAAAACTCCTGATGGCAATTCAGATACTGGAACCGATGCTGACCTTTCTGAAGCACCATATTCTTCCGGTAATGGTAAAGCTCCAGGATGCACACTGCCGCACGCTGCCAATTCGCCATGAATCCGCAGGTGAACTTCCGAACCGCCGCAGCGTTCGAAGGATCCCGCGAAAGAGCCGCAGCTGCACCGCGTGCCGTATTTCGACCGATGACGTGCTCCAGAATGTCACGAATGACCGCCGGTTTGCGCGTCACAAGCTCCTCGATCCACCGAAGCGTCCACAAATAGCGGAGCACGGTCTTCTTCACAAAACTCCGGTTGATACGGTTCCGTTTCAGCCAGAGGAACATCTCAAGCACCTGTTCTACCGGCTGCATCTTAAGCAGGATCTGCAGGCAGCTCTCTCGAAATTCACCGCAAAGATCTTCCGTCATCAAAAGCCACGTCGCGAGAACGCGCTCTTTAGCCATAGCTTCTCCCGTAAGGACTCGGATCATCGTTGATTCCGGATTTACCTGGAGCGCCTGCCGAAGGGCCGCGAGCCCTGGAAGTTCGATCGATCTCTGTTTCCGCGAAAAGGAAAGCACGAGCTGGGATCTATTCTGTGCAATTTTCGTCATGGTAACCTCCCTGGATTCTCTCTCTGAAAAGTGGAGTCAAACTGAAATTAAAAAAATCAAATAGGCTGAAACCGGGAATCACAAAATCTCGTTTATGCGCTCGTTCGCGCAGCCCCCATCATACATGAGCGCCAAAAGGCAAAGACGGGGAGAGGAGTCGAACCTCTGAAAATCAGCGTTACGCCGACCGACACCGTGTCTTCAACAAAATCTCCAATTCAGTTTTCAGCCCGTGTTTTGCCGTACCGGGCTGACTCAGAAAACAGCAGCGGCGGTCAGGGTGCCGTTCGAAATGCCGCTGGGGTCTTCCGAAAAAAGAGTCAAAAAGGAAACAAATTTTCAAAAATGGGCTGAAACCGTGAATCACAAAATCTCGTTTATGCGCTCGTTCGCGCAGCCCCCATCATACATGAGCGCCAAAAGGCAAAGACGGGGAGAGGAGTCGAACCTCTGAAAATCAGCGTTACGCCGACCGACACCGTGTCTT
>SUVI01000064.1:0-16253 GCA_015062085.1 Planctomycetaceae bacterium | reverse complement strand
GAATCACAAAATCTCGTTTATGCGCTCGTTCGCGCAGCCCCCATCATACATGAGCGCCAAAAGGCAAAGACGGGGAGAGGAGTCGAACCTCTGAAAATCAGCGTTACGCCGACCGACACCGTGTCTTCAACAAAATCTCCAATTCAGTTTTCAGCCCGTGTTTTGCCGTACTGGGCTGACTCAGAAAACAGCAGCGGCGGTCAGGGTGCCGTTCGAAATGCCGCTGGGGTCTTCCGAAGAAGAAGACAAAGTAAAATGCACATAACCTTAGGGGAACCTCCTGTTTACATTTTCTGTTTCAGAAAACCGACAAGGATAGTGTAGTCATAGCTGCCGAAACAGAAACAAAAATCTCTATGTTGTGTATATTTTTCAAAAATTATAAACCATTCCTGCATCGGACCGCCTAACTGAAGCGAAGATACACAAGGATCTACAAAATTCAAAAAAACAGGAAAAGCAAGGGGGCACAAATTGGATTCATGCCAGATTGGAAGAATAAATCGAGTTTTATTAATTCAACTTATTTCCAAACGAAAAAGTAAAACGAACCGATTTCTAAAAACCCTTCTGTAAATGCCGACCACTTACACAAAAGAAAGGGATTCCGAACGACCCAAAGGTCCAATGCAAAAAACTATCCAAAAGCCAAACAAATAAAACTGCCAACCAACAACGTTCAATTATGTAAAGGATTATACACGAAACTAAAAATTCGTCAAGGGGGGGGAAGGGCATTTTTGGAAAAAATTTAAAAAAAACTCAAAAAACCTGAAAATCGGTGTTTTTTTGCCGTTTTGCGACGATATTCGTCAGGATCTCGCGGTATATTTCCGCTTTTTTCTCAATGGCAAGCGGATAGGCGCGTGAAGAGGAAGGAAGACGCTGCAATTCAAGCATCCTGTCTGCATATTGCATCGAAACGCATTTTCCAATCGTCAATTTGGGTAAACGGTCCCCATTTTCAATCTCCGGAGCAATGATCTGGATCAGGGTTTCCGCCGCCTTTTCCCCCGTCGCGCAAATAGTCCTGCAGAGCGGGATTTCCTGCGTCAAAACACGTTTCAGATCCAACGGCGTGACGACCTGAAGAAAAGCGTCCGAGGCATTCCCTTTCTTCCGGATCACCTCGACGGCAGTATCGTAAAGTGCGATCTTTTTCTCCCGCAGAAAAGCACGTATTTTTTCCGCCTCAAAGATCCGTTTTCCATCCTCGCGCCGTGCCGTCAGAAAATGCTCGCGATCCCCGAAAAAAACAAGTCCCATGATCCTCCAGAAATCATTCTGAAGATTCGGATAGAAAAAGTCCATGCACCACCGGTTTCGCGGAGGCGGAAAACTTCCAAGAAAGAGCATTTCGGCATCTTTCGGAAAAAACGGCGGAAGCGGATGCCGCTCGATATTTGACGGGCTAAAGTCGTTCATTTCGGAAGTCAAAAATATGGTGGATCGAGAGGATCCCGTGCAGCGTTTCCCCCTCCATGACGGCCAGCGTCGTGATCTTGTTGATGTCCATCATCTCCAGGGCGTCACTGACCATGACGTCCGGGCAAATACGCTTAAAGTTTTTCGTCATGAAATCACGGGCTCGCAGAGTCCGCACATCATCAAAATTCTGGATCGCACGGCGAATATCTCCGTCCGTAATGATGCCGGCCGGCTGCTCTTCTTCATCAAAAACGATAGTCATCCCAAGCCGTTTGCTGCTGACTTCGTAGACGATCTCCCGGAAATCCGCATCAAGAGAAACGTGCGGTACGTTCGTCTCCATTCGGTCTCGAACGCGCGTGAGAAGTCGGCGTCCCAAAGCTCCTCCCGGGTGATAGAGAACGAAATTCTCCGCCTGAAAGTTCCGTTTCTCCATCAGGCAAAGCGTCAGAGCGTCCCCCAAGACCAGAGCAGCCGTCGTGGACGTCGTGGGCGCAAGACCAACTTTTCCCGCCTCGGCACTGACCCCCGTGTTGAGGACCAGATCCGCATTTTGAGCCAACTCCGACTTCGGGTTTCCGGTCATGGCGATGAGCGTACACTCAAGCGTTCTGAGAGGCTGAAGAAGCGCCAGTATCTCCCGAGACGTCCCGCTGTTCGAGAGCGCGATGACGACATCTCCGCGGCAAACCATTCCAAGATCTCCGTGGACGGCCTCTGCAGCATTGAGAAAAATGGCGTGCGTCCCAGTCGAAGCGAGCGAAGCCGCCAGTTTTCGTCCAATGATCCCCGTCTTTCCGATCCCGGTGATGACCACTTTATTCGGCGAATGAAAGATCAGTTCGACTGCCTGATCCATCTCTGCACCGATCCGCTGCGCGACCTTTTGAAGCTCTTCGATCTCCTGCGCGAAAATCTCCCGGCTTCTCTCCGCCCAATTCATGGCACGTACTCCCTCTTCCGTCTTTTTCTTCTGCTGAAGTTTTTCCATTTTTCGACCGCCCGGCCCAAGCACTCAAACCATGCGTCAGACCGGGCAGTCTCTTCACATTTTCCCCGTTTTACTGCTGCGTTTTACTGCTGCGTTTTACTGCTGCGTTTTACTGCTGCGTTTTACTGCTGCGTTTTACTACTTCGTTCCCTCGACTCGCTCGATCTCCGACTCAAGGAACGAAATGAGGCTTCCAAGGTACGGCATCAGCGCGGGATTTACGGCAGCGGCAGTCTCAAACTGCTCTTTCGCCGCTTTCCCCATCTCGATGTCTCCCATGGAATCCGCGTAAAGCATCAGACCGTAAAGCATCCGAAGCTCCGCATTATCCGGGTCTCGCGAAACGGCGTTCCACAGCGCATCCAGATCCTGCTGTTTTTTCAGACTGCGGGCCCCGTAAACTTGATCCAGCACCAGCGGACTCGCCGGCCAGATGCGTGAAAGTTCAAGCGTGCGGAACACATTCTGGATCGCCGTGACGTACTGTTTCCGCGACATCTGGATCACTGCGAGCCGGAAGTACGGATCCGGCATTTCACTCTGCGCGATCATGGCTCGGGCGTACTTTTCTTCCGCCAAAGTCTCGCGGCTTTCCCGGAAATACTCATCCCCGTCGTAAATCAGATCCCACGCTTCATCCACCTCCGACTGCGGCAGCGTCATCTCTACGACCGGCAGGATCTCCTGCTTTTCGGGCTCCGGAACGAAAACCAGCGGCGATGCAAGCCCAGCCTCGATCTGCTCCGTTCCCGGACGCACACAGTGGACCGGATAGTAGTAATACCGCGTCAGATCCGACGTGTAATTCGCCGCAAAACCGATCCCCTGATCGCACGATTCGATCCATGAGGGATGAAAGGGCTCATACTGCTGAAGCCAGCCATAGTAGCGGAACGCATCCCACGTGTAGAACCGGTTCATCGGATCTGCCAGATCTTCGACAGAAACGGACGCTCCCGTGCCGGGATCCGCGGCATATTCCAGACCGTCATCGACGATCATCGGCGGATAGACCACGACCTGCTCGCTCACATAGTATGCGGGAGGAGGCGGAGGCAGGAAAAAGAGTGCACCGGTCAAAGCCGAACGCCGGAAATGCGGCCAGTACGGCGCAACGCGCGGCGGATGATGGCGATGGTGAAGCGCCTCGTGCGGATGATGTATGTGCGGCGGATTCGGATGAGGTCTGTGGTGTACATCATACCCTCCATGCGAGTCCCCCGGACGGCCTCCCGGATGATTCGGACGGGATGGTTCCGGCCGTTTCTCCGGACGATCAGGTTTCGCATCCGGCCGCTTTCCAGGATGATGCGGACGCACATCCGGACGTGCTTCTGGACGGCTTTCCGGACGATTTGGACGAGCCTCGGGACGCTTCACCGGATGATTCGGACGTGCAGGTTCCGGACGTGCTTCCGGACGTGCTTCCGGACGGCTTTCCGGACGATTCGGACGTGCCTCAGGACGCTTCACCGGATGATTCGGACGCGCAGGTTCCGGACGTGCTTCCGGACGTGCTTCTGGACGGCTTTCCGGACGATTCGGACGTGCCTCAGGACGCTTCACCGGATGATTCGGACGTGCAGGTTCCGGACGTGCTTCAGGACGTACTTCTGGACGGCTTTCCGGACGATTCGGACGTGCCTCGGGACGATTTTCCGGACGGTTTGGACGTGCTTCAGGTCGGCTTTCCGGACGGTTCTGCCGGATCTCTCTCGACGGACGCAGTTTCACGTCGGACTCCACGAAAGCCGGTTTTCCAGCGGGTCTCGGTAATGGACGGGACGGCGTCTGGACCTGGACCTGCGGGCGGGACTGTGCCTGAGGGCGAGGCTGAACCCGAGGACGGGACGCCCCCTGGGAGGACGGAGCAGAATGCTTCTGGACCTCCGGACGTCTGGAAGCTTCTGCCCGTTTCGGTGAACTTTGCGGCCGGGACGGAGCAGACGGTTTCGGAGCGGAGGCTTTAGGTGCCGAAGAACGACGTGAGGATCCCGGTCCTTTTGCCGTGGAAGGACCGCCTTTCGCAGTAGAAGGACCGCCTTTCGCAGTGTGGCCCGGACGATTTCCCGGAGGTGCAGCATACACAGCAGAACCTAAACCGCTTCCGCTCAACAAAATGGCCCCGGAAAGCAAAACGCAAAAACGAAATGAAGGCTTTTTCATATTTTCCTCCTGACTTTCGCCGTTTTCCGACGATCCGAATAACGAATTAACGACTCAAGGATCCGCGATCCCATGCCGCCGCATTCCGTAATTTCACATAATTTCACGCAAAATTCCGATCATTCCGAAAAATTTCGGAATACCGGCCAAAATTTCACTGAAGAAAGTTTCTTTTTGTTTAGTTTACCATATTTCATGCAAAAAATCAACCCCTTTGAAAGAAACCTGGGAAGTTCCGATTTCATTTTACGAAAAAAATTTTAAAATGTTCTCTTGACAAAACGAAACGGATTTGGTATGAAGAAAATTCCAAGCATTTTATCCATCCGTTTTCCTTATTCTTCCCAATTCCCCAAACACATATGAACCGCTCGGTTTTTCATTTTCCCTTTTCCTGTTTCATATCAACGGTATGTTTTCTGCTTCTTTTCGTTTCCAACGCATATTCGCAGGATCGGACTTTGTTTGAGCGCGAGATCCATCTCGCGGCGGAGTACATCGCAAAAAACACGGACTTGGAAGGCCGTCTTGCCTACGAGCGCCACTTCACCGTCCGCATGGATCCCGTGCGCTACAATGTCCTCCGACACGCAGGCACGCTCTACGCGGTACGTCTCTACGGAGAGGAGTATCCGGAAGCACAGACGCTTCACGCGGTACGCAGGCGCCTCGCAGAGTACCTCATGACGCACTATCTGCGGGAGATCGGCGGCGGGATGTACACGATCGCCTCGAAACCGCAAGAAGAAAGCCTCCCCGAGCCTCAGGCAAAACTGGGAGCGTGCGGTCTGGCGCTCATCGGACTTTCCGATCTGGCAGCAGAAGGAAATGCGGATCTCAAGGTCCTGCGCGGTCTGGGAGAGTTCATCCTTTTCATGCAGAAAAAAGACGGCAGTTTCCACTCCAAGTACCTTTACTCCACGCAGGAGATCGACCCGAAATTCCATTCCCTCTACTATCCCGGCGAAGCAGCACTGGGACTGCTCTGTCTGCACGATGCCGACCCGCAGGAAAAATGGCTCCTCGGAGCAAAACGGGCGCTCCTGTATCTCGCAGATCTCCGGAAAGCTCAGGATCCAGTACGGGAATTTGACCATTGGGCCATGCTCGCAACAGAAAAGCTCCTCGCAAAACCGGAAAATTCCGTGACCCCGGAAGAAAAAGCCCGGCTGACCTTTCATGCGCGGCAAATGGCAGAGATGGTCCTGCCGACACAGGTCAAAAATCCCGGTTCTCTCGCCGACGGATCGCTCGGAGGAAACATTCGGCCGTGCAGTAACGGAACGAAAATGGAGGGACTCGCCGCGATCTGGCAGATCCTGCACGAAGAAGATCCTGAATTCGCCGACGAGATCCTGAACGCTCTCGAACGGCTCGGAAAATTCCTGGCGAACGCGCAGATCCAGGATGGCCCCCTTCGCGGCGGGATACCGGCGTCTGCGGACTGGAGAAAAAAGCGAAAAAAACCATCAAGAAAAGAAATCGTCCGCATCGACAATGTGCAGCACATCATGTCCGGATGGATCAACTATCAGAAAATCATGAAGCAGTCCCCCAAAGGCCCAGCCGGCGAGTGACCGCAAGGCCGACTCTCGGCTGAGCCTGGATCTCTAAAGTGCTTAAATTACCGGCAAATACCGCGTCGGAAATGACGTCAGTTGCCCCAAATACGCAGGTTTTTCATCTCTCCATGAAACTGGTACTCCGGCTCTTGAACGTCAGAGTACTGTCCCAGATACAGATCGCCGAACCAGCTCGCCAATGGTTTGGAAATGGGGACCTGGGCGGCCGTCTGACCATTCTGCAGGATCGTCATTCGGCCGTTTTCAACGATGAGATCCATGTGAAGCCACTCATTTAGCGGCACCGGGGAGGACGAGTCGCAGTCCGTTCCGGAAAGATGAAAACGCCATTTTCCCTGAAACTTCTGAATGAACCAGCCGCTGCGGTTCCAAGTACCGTACCCGATCGGAACCGGCATCACGCCCGGCTCGGTGAATTTAATGTCAAACGAAATAGCCAGAAATTCGCGCGCGTTGAGATCTTCTTCCGTCAGAACGGTCAGAAAACCTTCGGACGTCTCCAGCTCTACGGTGTCCATGCGGAAGAGCTCACGCGGCTGCGAAACCGCCTCGGATCTCTTCTCTGGAACCTCCACAGAACCGACGTAGACCGGCGCGGACTTTTTCGGCTGAAACATCGAAAGCGGACAGCGAGTCTGGATAGAGCGGCGTTCCGGAATGATCCCCTCAGACAGTGCGGTCAGGCCGGTGATCGTTTCCTCCGAGACCCGGCACGTTCCACACGTCTGCGCCGGGTCTGAAACGAATCGGACCGCGTAGGACCATTTGCCCGGTTTCGCGTCGGCGTCGACAAAGTGATTCATTTCGGTCGTTCCGGCAAGAGTCTTCTCCGAGAGGACGAAATCCGGTTTCTCGCCGCGATGGATCTCCGCGACCAGTCCGATCACCCGTTTGTCGTTCGGCCAAGACAGTTCCGGTTTTCCAGAACGGGTCAGTCTCAAATCGATCTTCGGCATCACTTCCGGAATCGGCTGCGGAAGGATCTGGCGAGAGCGTCCGGCAACCGCGCCGCCGTTGAGTTCAAAAGCGCCCGGCATATCGATGCGCGGGAAAGCGTACGCCTGACGCGAAGCCCGTTTGATGATCGAGAGGATCTGACGGTAAACCGCATCGTCGGTCGACTGGATCGAAACGACCGGTTCCCCGGAATTCGGGTCACTTACCGCGACGGGTCTCCATTGCTGCGTCGGGAAAGAATCCAGCGGTCGGACCGCGTGTTCGTAGCGTCCTCCGGACATGATGCCAAGACGGCGGAAATTCTGGTCGAATTTCGCATTTCGGCACGCACCGATCCCCAAAGTTCCCTCCTTCACGGCCATGGGAGCTCGCAGGACGCGGCTGTATTCCGGTTTCTCAAGGTTGATCCAGTCATTCTCAAACCGGCCGATCTCGCCTTTTTCGTTCGCGTGGCATTCCCGGCAGCTGGAGTTCTTCATCACGTTCCGGATCTGTTTTGCTGCCTGCTCCCACGGACGGAGGATCGGACCGGACTGCGTGTAGTTCCACGTGCCGAAATAGAGACCGTTACTGTCGATCCAGGTGAAAAGAAGCTCCCGCTCTTCCTTCGTCAGAAGCTCTTTGTGCGCCGGGTCATTGAGCACTCTGTCCGCCAGCGGCGCGTTTCCGGAACCGTGTTCGTACGGCGGAAAGATCCTGCAGGACCAGTAGGCCGTCCCGTTCATGCAGCAGATCGCGGAGATCAGATCGACGTGGTACTGTTTTTCACGGCGCGAAGTCAAATTTTCGTAACTGATGCTGAACAGGCGGGTCGGTGAAGCGGAAAGATCCAGTCCAGCAGCGATCCCCTCGTCTCCGCCGTGGCACCGTACGCATTTTCGGTCAAAGATCGGCTGGATCATCGACGGATAGTCCAGATAGCCGCTTCCCCACGATTCATCCTGTGGGATCTGCGGCGGACGCCCGGCCGCCATTTTCATCGGACCGGGTTTTCCTGTCGGCGGACCGTACTCGTGGCAGCCGGTACAGCTTCTTGCGGTTCCCGGAGCCGCTTGGATGAAAGTGCGCATCGAGCGGACAAGACGGTAGTTTTCGTCAAGAAGCTGGAAGTAGATCGCACGCCCGGACGGTGCTTCAAAACTGACGCTTCCGTCTTCGCAGACCGGAACGATGCCGTGGTAGATCTTGGGACTCCACGCCAATGCGGCAGAGATGGAAAACGTCTGATTCAGCCCGTTGCTTCCGGGTGAGGCACTGACGCGGGAGGTCTCCTCCACGACACGGAGCCACTTCACCGCACCGCGTTCCACGCCTTTCAGTCCCTCGTAAACGTCCGTGACGAAGAAACTTCCCGTCGTTTTGCTTCGGTCCGTGTTGTCGACCAGAACCGGCGGAACGGGACGCGGAACGACCGGGATCGGAGTGTGAAGGTCGATCGTCGGCGAGGAGAGCAGCTCCGTTTTGCGCCCTTTATCATCGATGAGCATGAGCGAATTGAACTTCCCGCCGTTGGTCGGATTCATGATCTGGCCGGAGTACAAAACCAGCGTTTTATCAAGTGCCCACGGGTCACAGGACTGCCCGCGGTCGTAGGTCGGACGGTCTGGGTATTCCAGATTCGTGATCGCTTTTTCGTCGTTTTTCCCGGAAACGGAATTCTGGACTCCTGCGGAAATGTCGATGAACGCGATAGTCCCGCGCGGCGGCGCATTGTGCGGCGCAAACGTTCCCACGACCAGATTCGGCTCGCCGGGGACGGGTTTTGCCTGAAGGATGGCTTCGGGAAAGACCATGTTGTTGGCGAAGTACGCCGTTTCATTCGTTCCGTCCGGATAGACAGACCAGAGACTCTGGATCGTCAGCGCGTTTTTGTCGATGTATTCCCAGCGTCCAAAGAGGATCCTTCCGTCCGGTAAAACCGCCGGGTCGAATTCCGTCACGTTATTGACCGAGATCGTGTGAATGTTCGAGCCGTCTGCGTTCATGACGTGAAGGATCGCGACGCCGTTATTCGCGCACGGCACCAGCCCGCTGTATCGCGTCGAGGTGAAGACGATCCTGCCGTCCGGGAGCCACGCAGGCCGCACATCATGATGCCCTCCGCCGGATCCTTTGTACGGATTCCCTTCCGCGTCGAGATTCGTGAGCTGCTTCAGACCGCTTCCGTCGAGATTTATGCGGTAAATGACCGAGTTCCCGTTCGGCGTCCCTTTGTAGCAGAACAGGATCGTTTTGCCGTCATAGGAGAGCGCGGGATCCGAGTAGATGCCGTCTCCCAATGTCGGCGTGGTCGTCGGGTCGATCACGGGCCGGATGCGGTATTTTTCCGGCGGGTCGGACGGATTCTCAAGAATGTAGATCCCGCTCGTGCCTGGTTCCTTCACGCCGCGGCGCCACTGGTAAAACGTGTCGTAAATGTGCAGTCCCTGGTAATTGTGCCGGGCTGAAAAGAGGATCGGAAACGTAAGCCGTTCCTTCATTGCCTTTCCTGCCGGCTCCTGTGCCTGGGCAAATGAGTTTAAAAACGCCAAGAGCGTTAAAACGAACAGTAAAATCAAACGTGTTTTGGATCTCATGACTTGTGTACGAAATGAATGAATGGATGAATGGATGAATCGATGAATAAATGAATAAATGGTTAAAACGATGAAAACGAACGGCAGCGGCTGACGCATTTGACGTCTTTTACCCCATACATTTACGCCATACATTTACGCCATGCAGTGCGGAACGCCTGCGCTTCGGGGTCCGATTTCTTCCGAAATCAGTCTTTTGCCTCTCGTATCTGGAACGAAAATCGGCCGTCAGGGGCTGAGTCACCGTATTTGTGGAAGTCCAAAATATCCGGCGTGCCGGCTCCTTCCTCATTTTCAGGACGAAACCCGTTGTCGGCCCATTTGAATCGCAGACGGATCGGTTTATCGGGAGAAAGGCCCAATGCGGAACGTTCGATCCTCAATTCTAGCCGGTTTCCCGTGATCCGGCAATCGGCTTCCCCCGCGCGTTCCCAATTCCACCCGCCAGTCGAGCGTTCCAAAACCGTGCGTTCCGGGAGAGCCGGATCTCCTGGAGCGTTTCGGTTCACGATGTACTGGAATCCGTGCCAAGACTGCTCCTGACCGAACTGTTGCGGACCGGCATCCTCGCCGACGGAGAGAAAGAGCTGCATCCAGTTTCGGTCCGATCGGGGAGTTAGCGTGTCTGCCGTTTCGACCATGAAGTAAACGTATTTCTCGTCTCGGGCGATTTTGGCGAGTACGATGTCGTTGCGTCCGGAGCGGTCGGTGTAGCGCAATTCGGCAGCCCCCTTGGCATCCCGGTCCGCTGTGTCTCCGCGATAGTCGCGAAAAACCGGTTCGACCGAATCCCACGGGTCATGCACTGCCGCGGTTTCCGGCGTCGTTTCAAAGGGGATCGTGACCGGCATTCCGAACGTCGGAGCAGGGCGCACGCCTTTGAATTGCCGGACATTGGCTACGAGCTGATGGTAGTAGTGGTCACGAAGCTCCCCGGCACTCGGCTCGACATCCCGGCTGAATCGCAGATCGTACTGGTCCGGAAACGCATTCGGAAGCCCTCGCCACTCCGGAAAACGCATTGCCGTCCACTCGTTCCAGCCCGTGACGAAAACGAAGTCCGGGTCAAGCTGCAACGCACGATCCCACTGCTGCTGGAAATTCAGTCCGTACTTGAACGCATCCGGGCGCGGGTCCTTTTCATTTCCAAGCTGCCGCGCACGGCCAAAAACGTCTCGATCGTTCATCGCCGCGACTCCAAAAGTGCCGTCACGTTTGTTTTTGGAATGGTTCTGCGCGACGCTGACGCACGTCATGTCGTACGTTCCGTCCGCACGTTTTCCAAATCCTCTTTGCGGATAGATCTGAAGCCACGCCCAGTTGTCTGAACGCAGAGGACCTTCCGAATTCCTCGGCTGCCCGAGCCTGAAGGCAAAAAAACGCCGGATCGCTTCCCACTCCTCTTTTTCCGCCCCGGAAGTCATGGCGATCTTCTCATCCGCGACGTCGGAGACCGCGTAGATCAGCGGCTTTCCCTGCCAGTAAAACCAAAGTTCCCGGTACTTTCCGTCTCGGTAAATGTCGCGGTAAATCTGACGCAGGGAAACTGCGTTGTGTTTCTTATCCCAGAAAGGAAGCATGAACGCAACTTTCGGCGTGTTGACTCCGTCTCGACGCGCCTCCGCCCACGTTTCCAGAAGCGCCCAGGTCGAATCCATCCACGTTTGCGAGCCGTTCGTACAGTCAAAAACGACCACGTCGATCTGCGCATTGGCAAGCATTTGCGCGTGTTTCCTCAGGACCCATTTGTCCGTAGTTCGGTAGTAGCCAAACAGCGGCTCGTCCCAGTAGTGATGCTGGTAGTACTCACCCCACGCAGGATCCTCCGGCCGGTCTTCGATCCCCGGATTTTCACGGATGATCTGCGTATTATTGTAGACCGTACGCCCCGCATGTTCTTTCTGATGCCACGTAGAGTAAAAGATCCCCACCTGTTTCCCTGGCCGAACAGGACCGGCGGAAGAGAGATCCGGCAGTATTCTCCCCAAATCATCCACCGCCGCAAAACAGTCCGGCTGGACGTCGTATTTCACGATGGGATCGTCGATGTACTCCGCACCGTCAGTATGGTCCACACGGTCCGCCACGCTCCGCATTGGGGGCGGATACGGACAGGGAACGGCCGCAAGTTCGTAAGCCTGACGGGTCCCGTGAAAAGGAAACGACGATCTGCAAAAACTGGACCACGTAAATCGGATCCCCCTCGGCATCGGCTTGCCGTTGAAGAAACACTGCGCCTGCCCGGGATGATTGCTCTGCGTCCAAACCCCGACCCGCTCGGCAGCCTGATCGAGAACAAACAGATATTCGCCCGGCGGAAACGGCATTTCCGGCGAAACGCTCAATTTTAATCGCGAATTGTCGCGAAAATCCGTGAACTTTTTCCGAAGAAGCGGTTCCCCTGCAAGCGATTTTTCGTAAGAGCCCGTCCACCGAAACAGCGTAAGCCGAAGTGTCCCAATGTGATTGGAGTAACTAGGACAGGAAACCGCCGTCTCCGTAAATGACTCTGCAGCGCAAAATCGAGCAGCAACAGTGTCCTGCGCCCTGATCTCAAGCGGCATAGATGTACCTTCCCAACGCTGGGGAAACTCAAATATCTCCGCTTCATAAACCGGCTCGGCAGCCGTCACCAACAAAACGGAAACAGAAACCCAAATGAACCAGGAAAAAAAATGAAAAATACGCATGACCGCATGTGGAAATAAATCGGCTTCCTACCGAAAATCAATGTGCACCACCAATGGCGACACAACACTCCGTCAGTATAGCAGGTTCTTTTCTTTCTTAAAAGGGGGGGGATCTTAAAATTCTATTTTTTGCGCGTTTCCGTATTTTTCCAAAAATTCGCGTCAGAAAACTCACCCTTCTTGTTCGGGAAGTTTTTGCTTCCCTTTTTCCGCTTTTCTGTATACATTTGCAATACTTCAGTGCTTTCAGCGACATGATCGGAACTGGGGCAAGATGCACTTACCGGAAGAGACAAAAAATAAAACGGCACGGAAAAAATTCCATGCCGTTTCGTGTGGTATATAGGGGGACACAGACTCATAGTTTCGGATGGGTAGTTGCCTTCTCCAAACCATTGCGGACCGTACCGGTGGATCAAATTCTCCTCCTGGGACCCGGCACGGGGGTCTTTCTCTCTCTTTCTACCAAATTTCAAATGGTGTTCAACTCTCTCAACATTTTGACTATCGTCTCCTCAAAAAAATTTTTCCATAAAAATTTCAAAATAAACCCTGTAGCAAAAATTCCGTTTACTCAGCTTCCGAAAACTTTGCGGGACATGCAGAAATTTCAGGCGTTTTTTTCAAGCCCAAGACGCCCTCCGGCCGATACTCAAAATGTTTCGGATCTGCCCCGCCGCAGGCCCCGCCCAATTCACATATTTTTCATCTTTCAGGAGGTCACAGGATGAAAGTTTTGCTTATTAACGGCAGTCCGCATGAAAACGGCTGCGTCTTCACAGCTCTGTCTGAAATCGCGCAGACGCTCGAAAAAAACAGTATCGATTCGGAGATCTTCTGGATCGGCACGAAAGCCGTCCAAGGCTGTATCGCGTGCCGCGGATGCCGGGCAGAAGGCGCGTCGGGGTGCGTTTTTAAAGACGAACTTTACACGCAGCTTCTCGAAAAAGTCAAAGAATGCGACGCGCTGGTCGTCGGTGCGCCGGTCTACTACGCAGGCCCTCCGGGATCGCTTTGCGCCATTCTCGATCGGCTCTTTTTCTCGGCGTCCGCTCACCTTCGGCACAAACCTGCCGCGTGTGTAGTAAATTGCCGGCGCGGCGGCGCAAGTGCGTCTTTCGACCGGCTGAACAAATACTTTACCCTCAATCAGATGCCCGTCGTTTCGAGTCAGTACTGGAACTCCACGCACGGTTTCACGCCGGATGAAGTGCGTCAGGATCTGGAAGGCCTCCAAACGATGCGTACCCTCGCAAACAACATGGCGTACCTGCTGAAGACCGCGAAAGAGTCCGCCGTCCCGCTCCCCGAGACAGAACCTTGGACTCCCACCAACTTTATCTGACCGGTGCGGCCTTTCAAAAACCGGAAAATTCCGTTTCCGGACCTCAGTACCGCAGTGACATCTCGGACCGCTTCGTGATTTTCCGTTCCTGAAAACACTTAAGGAGTCAAAAATATACAGAAAAGAGAAGCCTAAACACACAATTCACGAAAAGACACGGATATCACGAAGCGATTTAAAAAGACTCATCCGACAAGTGCGTACCGTGTGATGGATGTTAAGGATCTTCAGACGGAAGTACGTTGGGACGAAGCCGTAGGATTGACGTTTGAGGGCCTTGATTTTATTGTTCATCCTTTGAGCAAACCCATACCAGAAATAAGACCGTCAAAAGGGGATTGGAACGTCCGGAAGATTTCTTCCTTGAGGAAATTTTCCGGAGGAAGTACTTGCGAATTCCTTGAACATGGTATAATATAGTAGTAGATATGGTTCCTTGTCCGCGATGGTTCTTATGGGAGCCATGATGGCTCAGGCCTCACGATTTATGCAGAAGCCGGAAATCTCGAAAGATCTTTCCGTTTGTTGAAGTAGGGTACAGGATTATTGGGGGCATACGGATTTTGACCACCTGTACTCTAGCGTTCGTTCTTCACGGAATCATAAAACACCACCGTTTTTGCCGCCGCATTCCCTCGCTGGTCATGAAGCGTTTAGGAAATAATGCTCATCCAGCAGCTGCGCACGGGTACACAACTGCCGGATAAAACGGAATTAACGGAATTAAATGAATAACGTATTCGTGCTTCGTGCTGCAAGTTCCGCAAAGGTCGCGACACCGGCAACTTCATCCACTTCGATCAGCTCTTCTCGTGTGATCCCCATGACATCCATTGCCATGTCGCAGGCAATGAAACGGACTCCGGCCTCGCGTGCAGACTGGATCAGCTCCGGAAGGGAAAGGACTCCCTTCTGTTTCATGACTGCCTTCATCATTGCGCTGCCCATGCCGAGCATATTCATCTTTGAGAGTGCGAGCTTTTCTGCACCTTTGGGGAGCATCATGCCGAACATTCGGGAGATCAGATTCTTTTTGAGTGCCGGTCCCGGATTTTTCCTCAGGACGGCCAATCCCCAAAATGTGAAAAAGATCCCGACTTTTGCTCCGGAAGCAGCCAGCCCGTTTGCTAAAATGAGCGCAGCCATCGCTTTGTCGAAATCATTGCTGAAGAGGACCATCGCGACAGAATGCTCCGCGTCTGCTTTTTGCAGTGCCGTTTCTGACGTGGAGACCGGGAGGGCCGCGTTTTTCCGTTTCAGCACATCCGCTTCAAGCCAGGACTCTTTCTGCACGAGGTTCCGCAGTTCATGATTTCCGCTTTTCGCCCAATTCCGCAGGTCGTTCTCAAACGTGGACGCAGCCAGCAGATGAATTCCCGTTCCCGGCGGCAGTGCGTCCATCTTCGCCTTCAGTTTTACGACGGGTCCCGGACAGGGAAGCGTCCGCACATCCAGCGTCTCTGCGATTACGGGAACTGCTCCGGAGGAATTGGAGATCGAAAGGGCGGGATCGGCTTCTGAAACCGGAGCAGAAACTGAAATCGGGCACGCTCCGGCACACGGAGACGCGATTTCTTCCCGACGATCCGGATGGAACATTTTCCACGTAAGCCAGCCTCCGGAAAGATTCATGGCACGGAATCCGTTTTGCTTCAGGATCCGTTCGGCCAGGTATCCGCGGAGTCCCACCTGGCAGCAGGTCACGATCAGGCGCGAACGGTCCAGCTCGCCGAGACGGTCTCTCAGCTCTCCAAGCCGAATGTTGACGGCTCCAGGAATAGCGCCGAGTTCGTTTTCAGCCGGTTCGCGCACATCCAGAATGAACGCGCCCTCCGGGATCGTGTCCGGGTAAACCGGGTCGCTCAGTCCCGTCAGGATATTTTCCGCGACGAATCCCGCGAAATTGACGGGATCTTTGGCGGAACTGTATGGCGGTGCGTACGCCAGCTCAAGTTCTCCGAGTTCCGGAGCTTTCAGACCATTCCGCATTGCCTGCGCGATGGAGTCGATCCGTTTATCGACCCCTTTGTATCCGACGATCTGCGCACCGTAGATCGTGCCTTCGTCTCCGAAAAGGAGTTTAAGCGTCATGCGCGTACCGCCGGGATAGTAAGAGGCGTTGGAAACAGGGTGAAGGTAGAGTTTCCGGAACGTTTTCCCCATGGCGCGGAGTTTCTTTTCCGTCAGACCGACCGACGCTGCCGTCATCCGTCCGACTTTGACCACATTCGTTCCGAAACTGCCGCGGTAGACCGACTCGCGTCCCGCCATATTGTCCGCGGCGATACGCCCCTGCCGATTCGCCGGTCCAGCCAGCGGGATCGCAGTTTTGCCGCCGAAGATCGGCTCAATGACTTCCACGACGTCGCCTGCCGCGAAAATATTGGGATCGGAAGTCCGAAGATACGTATCCACGATCACGTGTCCGCGCGGTCCACACTCCAAACCAGCTTCCTGGGCCAGCCAGGAATTGGGACGCACTCCAGTGGAGACGATGACCAGATCCGTCCTGAGCTT
>SUVI01000063.1 GCA_015062085.1 Planctomycetaceae bacterium | reverse complement strand
AAGAGCTAAGCGCCGAAGATGAACTCTGTGATTGGGACTAAGTCGTAACAAGGTAGCCGTAGGGGAACCTGCGGCTGGATCACCTCCTTTCTAAGGAAATTAGAACGTCCGACATAAGTTGGATGAAAAAAAGAATGGAGACTCCTTGTTGGCGAGCTTCATGTTAGTTCATCTTTTGTATATCAAAGCCTTTGAGAGTTTTCTCGAAGGCTTTTTTTACGTATCGTGTTGAGAATTCGGTTTTTCGTTGATTTGGAGAAATAAGATGGAAGAAAATTTCCTCCCTATTCGTCCTCGCCGTCTGCGTCATCATCCCGCAGTCCGAAAGTTGGTGACGGAATACCGCGTGACTCCGGAACGTCTCATTCTTCCGCTTTTTGTCTGTGAGGGGGAGAACGTAAAGATCGAGATCCCCTCGATGCCTGATGTTTTCCAAATGTCGCTGGACGTTCTTGCGGAAGAGGTCCGGGAACTGGAAGGTCTTGGGATCGGCGGCGTGATCCTTTTCGGGATCCCCGCGTCGAAAGACGAATTCGGTTCCGACGCGCTTTCTGCGGACGGCATCATTGCTCGAGCGGTCCGGACGGTGAAGAAAGCGGCGCCGGAACTTCTTTGCATCACGGACGTCTGCTTTTGCGAATACACTTCCCACGGTCACTGCGGCTGTCTGAAGACGCTGCCGTCCGGTTTGGTGGACGTTGATAATGACGCGACGCTGGAAATGCTCAAAAAACAAACGCTCATTCAGGCGGAAGCTGGCGTTGACATGGTGGCTCCCAGCGGGATGATGGACGGAATGATCGGTGCGATGCGTGAGGTCTTGGACGAAAATGGTTTCTCGACTCTTCCGATCATGAGTTACGCAGTGAAGTACGCTAGTGCGTTCTACGGTCCTTTCCGCGACGCGGCCGACAGTGCGCCGCAGTTTGGCGACCGCCGCAGCTACCAGATGGATTTTGCCGCGGCTGCTGAGTCTGCGCTGCGGGAAGTGGAGCTGGACGTTGCCGAGGGGGCGGACATTCTGATGGTGAAACCTGCGCTTGCGTATCTGGACATCGTGCGCATGGTCCACGAGCACTATCCGGAACTTCCGCTGGCGGTCTACAATGTTTCTGGCGAGTACAGCATGGTGAAGGCTGCCGCGATGAACGGTTGGGTAGATGAGGACCGGATCGTTGATGAGTCGCTCATCGCCATGACGCGGGCTGGAGCAGGGATCATCCTGACCTACTGGGCCAAGAAAGTTGCACAGAGGATGGATCGACGGTAGTTTTTGGGGCAAATCGCCGGTTTTTGAAATGAACGAAAGCCGGCGAAGGATTCCTGGTTGGGAATATTCTAAATTCTCTCTGAATTTTAATTTTAATTTTAGGTCTTTTTTAATGTGAGAAGGGTGAGAAGACATTTTTTTTCTTGAAAGTCTAGGGTGAGACTTGACATTTTTACGTTCTGTGGTAAACTGGTGAATAGTAGAATGATCTGCCCCGTCAGACCGTAATACCGTTGGTGTTTAGACACGGTGCTGCAGACGGATTTCGGATGGGGGCGGAGGGGGGAGCTTTCGAAACAAAATTTCCATAAGAAAGGAAGAGGAAAATGTCCCGATTTGGTAGATTTTTCAGTCACTGGACTCTTGGGCTGGTGTTTGTGCTGGTCCTATGCGCTGGGGCCGTTTTTGCAAAGACGAACGTCATTCTGGTCGTCGTGGACGGCGGAGGATACGGTGCGTACCGCGTCGCGTCACAGTACCGGACGGGCGAGGACCGCGGTCTGCCGTTCATGAAGGGAGAGGACGGCTGGGGCGAATTCGGCTGCACGACGTACAGTCTCAGCGGTGTGGTCCAGCACTCCCAGTTTGAAGAGAATGCCGGCCCGCAGAAAACGAGCTACAGTGAGGACGGTTCCTACGATCCGGCGACGCATTGGCTGGATTTCAAGACGCACATGAAGAATCCGACCGACTCGGCAGCGTCTTCAACGGCTCTGAATTCGGGAGTAAAGACAAAAAATGGACGGGTCAATTACGATAAAAATGACCAGCCGCTCGAGACTTTGGCCGAGTATGTCGTGAAGCGCGGTTTTGCGGCCGGTGCGATCACGAACGTGGGGGCTTCTCATGCGACTCCGGCAGGCGTGGCAGCGCACAATATGAGCCGCGGCGATGGAAAAGACATTTGGCGTGAAATGGTGAAAAAGGACGTACTGTCCGTCGTCATCGGCGCGAGCCATCCGTGGTACAGTTCCAAAGCGCAGCGTCGGGATAAGATCGAGATCCAGAAGTACGGTCCTTCCGAACACGCGTGGGGAAAGATCACGACGGAAGAATTTTACTATGGCTGGAAGTTCATCGAAAAACGTGAAGATTTCCAGAAGATCGCCAGCGGTGAAATGGCGCCGCCGAAGAAACTCATGGGACTTCCGCAGGTCTCCGGAACATTCCAGGCAAGCCGTGCGGATGAAAATAAACGTCATGAAACGGTCCCGACGATGACGGAATGTGCGCTGGCGGGGCTGAATGTTCTGAATCAGAATGAAAAGGGATTCTACGTCCTCATTGAATCCGGCGCGGTGGACGGACTGGCGCACGGGAACAATAAATCGCGCCGCATTTTTGATGAGATGAACGAGTGTTTCGACATGGTGGAAGCGATCTGCGAGTGGGTCGAGAAGAATTCGTCTTGGGAAGAAACAACGCTGATCCTGACGGCCGACCATGAGACCGGGGCTCTTTTCGGACCGGATGCGGATAAGGAAGGCACGCTTTTTCAGACGCCGATCGGAAAAGGAAAGGGCGTTTTCCCCGAAATGGCGTTTTACACGCGCGGTCACACGAACGCGCCGGTGCCGTTCTATGTGCGTGGGGCGGGACTGCCGATCCTGGAGAAACGCGTTCGCTGTACGGATGAAAAATTCGGAAAAATCTGGGGTTTTGAGGGACGGATCATCGACAATACGGATTTCGTGCCCGCTGCAAAGGAACTTTTTGACCGGCAGTAGTTTCCGAATGTGATTTTGCCTGATTTTTTGAGAACGTGCCGGAGAATTTCTGATTTCTTTCATTTTCCGGCGTGATGTGAGCGAACACCCCCTTGCGGAAAACGTGAGGGGGTTGTATACTTAAGAGAGTATTTCCTGCCTGAATTCTAAATTCAAAAATTTTTTTGGAGGTCTTTTATGAAACCCGCCGTTTTGTTTTCGTGCCGTCGACTGGTGTCTTTTACATCAGTCCTGATGACTTTTTTTCTTGCGGTCTCCGTACTGAATGCCGAGACATCTCCCAAAGCACTTGCCGAGACGCCGCGCAAGATGTTCATCGAGCTGGGGTGGGACATTCCCTCAACGCAGTTCATGCGTGACAATTACCGGACGATGGAGGAGAACGCGCCGTTTTCGGGGGTCATTTACCGAATTCAGCCGGAGGGGCGCGAGTGGAAGGAATCATCCGAGTGGATGTTTTCTGCGGAGCCTTGGAAACGGGAGGATTACGCCTCGTGCATCACGGATCTGAAGGCGTGCGATTTTAAGGAGTTCACGCACAATTTCATCCGCATGAATTTCTCGCCGGCTTCGATCGCGTGGGATGACGACGCGGGCTGGGAGATCTTGGCGGAGAAAGCTGCGATCTGTGCGTGGGTCGCGAAGCAGAGCGGGTCGAAAGGGCTTGCGCCGGATTTTGAGTCTTACGGTGCCGCCATGTTTCGCTGGGATCCTGCGAAGCAGAATGGCCGGTCGTTTGCCGAGGCGAAAGCATTGGCGAGAAAGCGCGGCGAGCAGTTCATTCGCGCGATCGCTTCCGAGTATCCAGACGCCACGATTTTGGCCCTCTGGCTCAACTCCATCAACGCGGCGGCCGGGAAGAGTCCGAATCCGGATTCGATTCTCGTTTCGGCCGGCTACGGTCTGCTGCCCGCTTTCATTAACGGCATGATCGCCGGTGCGCCGGAGGAAATGGTTCTGGTTGACGGCTGCGAGACAGGATACTATATTGAGGGGGAGGCATTTAAAAACCACGCGCTCGACATGGTGCTCTGGACGGGTGCGTGCATGAATCTCGTGGAGCCGGAACTTCGGCAAAAGTACCGGACGCAGGTCCAGTGCGGTTTTGGCATCTACCTCGACATGTACACGAATCCGGAAGGAAGCGTCTACTATCGCGGTCCGAAAAAGGACGGCGGATCGCGTCTTGACCGGCTGTGCGGGAATCTGGAGGCTGCGTTTTCTGCCGCGGACCAGTACGTCTGGATCTACGGCGAGAAAAATCGGTGGTGGAACGTTCCGGAGATCCAAAATCCGGAAAAACCGTGCGTTCACTGGGAGACGGCACTTCCGGGACTTTCGGATCGAATTCAGATGCTCGCGGAACCGGAAAAGGCTTTGGAGAAGATCTCGCAGCGGGTCCGCGAGGGGAAGGAAGGCGAAAACTGCCTGAAAAATCCGTCTTTTGAGGACGTGAAGGATGGAAAACCGGCGGAATGGAACTTCTGGCAGGATGAAAAAGAGCCGACGGGCCGTCATTTTGCCGACACGCAGGGAGAAAACGGCATCGTGTCGTTCGAGAAACTCGCAAGCGGCTGTGTCCTGCAATTCGTGGACGTCCAACCCGGTGAACGTCTCTTTTTCCAGGTACGGGTGCGTACGGGCGGGGACGCGCAGGCGAAAGTGAATATTTCCTGGCAGGATGAAAAAGGGTGGGTCTGGGCGCACACGCAGTACTTCCCGTTCGATCCGAATGAAAAAGGTGAGTGGAAGACCATTCGCGGCTGCGTCACGACGCCGGAGGGGATCTCGAAAATGGGGATGATCCTAGGGGCGTCGCATCAGAACGCGCCGGAAGACTCCGTAAGCTACGATGCTGCGGAAGTTTACAGGCTGAAGTAGATGTTTCCAGAGGCTTGAAAAACTCTGAATGAAAATTTTTCAATGTGAGATCCACGAAAAAGGTTCAAAATTCAAATTTGAGTCTTTTTCGTGTTTTTTTGTCTTTTGAGGAGAAATTTCTAAAATATTTGAATAATTTCTCTCGCGGAATGCTCTTATATTAGTAAAAGGAAACATTCAGCTTCCCTTCACGAATTTGAGTATGTTAAAATGCGGTGGGAGGGTAACTTTTACAGGACATGAAAAGTAATTCAAGATTTTTATATGTCGAGTCGAAATTCATATACGGTTGGCTGTTTTGTATCGATTTGCTGAATTTTCGGCAAGAACGAAACGCGTCGATATTTTTTAAATTTGCACATAAAACATAAAAGGAGAGTAAAATGGCAAAATTCTGTCTCAAGTGTCAGACTGTTGAATCGGATTCAAAGAAAAAATGTCCTAAATGTGGAAGAACTCTTTCAGCGGAGGTGGGTGAGTCAAATATAATTTTTTCCATCATCTTTGCTATCGTTGGGGGAGTTGCGGCTTTTGCATTTTCCGGAAGTTCGTCAGCAACAGCTGGTGTGGTTGGTGTTATGATCGGAAGTTCTATTGGCAATAATATCGTCGCAAAAAAACAGAAAGCGATCCTCGCAGCAGAAAAAGTGAGAAAAGAGAGAGAGCAGGCTGAAAATAAAAATTCTGAAAGCGTTAAAAACATTGAAAGCATTGGGAGTACTGAAAATTTCGAAAGTCCTAAAGAAAAAGCGAAAGAACAGTCAGTAGAAGATCTTTTTAAGAGCTGGGAAGCGTAAATTCGCATCATGATCCGAGTGAGCGGAAACTTGCAGTTTTCCGCTCCTTTTCTTTTGTATTTTTACTACTCGACCCTGTGTGCGATCCAGATGCTCGGTGCGATGTAGAGGCCGGTATTTTGCTTGGTGTCTGCAGTCATTGGGACTGCGCCTCCCGGAATGATGTACGGTCCAGAGTCGGGAAAGGTCAGGCCCGTCCACTCGCGCCATTTTTCGAGCGGCGCTTCGATCCGGATCGAGTTTTCGGCCGGTCCGATGATCTCGGCGCCCATCCGTTTCTGCACACGGAGCCATGAATCGAACGGCAGCCCGTCCGGGCGCGTCCATTTTGCGTATTTTTCTATTGGCGTGAGAGGATACTTTTCTTTTTGTGTTGGCCGAAGGGGGGCGATGTACCGCGTGAAACCGTACGTCTTGGCGATCTTCTTCATGGAAAGAACGAGTTTTTCCGCCAATCCGCGTCCGCGAAAATCGGGGTGGACTACTGCGTTGGCTGCACTGAGGGTGTGCGTTTTTCTGCCGGCGCGGAAATCGTCAAGAGACTGACGCAGGACCCAGTGCCAACCGCGGTCGAGCAGTTCCGAATTCTCTCCATTCCACGCCAGCGGCACGGTCATCCCCGCCGCCATGATCCGTCCAGTCTCCGGTTCCAGAAGCGCAAAATGAAACGCGGGAAATGCCGAGAGGAGTTTCGGCCAAAGGGGCCACGAGATGGGATCCTCCAGCAGAAAGCGCGTCCAGCCGGCCTGAAAGAGTTTTAGTATCTCCGGTCCTAAAGACGGATCTTCAGCCGTCGTTCGGAATACGAAAGTCTCCGGCGTATTTGGCGAGAGGCGGTTGGAAATTTCTTCATTCATGAAAAACTCCGCAAGTCAAAAAGATCCCGGACGGCCGTTAGCCGGGAACCGTCCGGAATGTGCGTCAGGATTCAATCGTCGGAATTCGCAGCGGCGCGGCCTGCACGGCGCCGGTCCACTTCCGTGAGGAGGATCTTGCGCAGACGGATCGATTTCGGCGTGCATTCGACCAGCTCGTCGTCCTCGATGAATTCCAGAGATTCTTCCAGCGTCATTTTGCGAGCGGGTTTCAGGATGATGTTTTTGTCGCTTCCCGACGCACGCATGTTCGTCAGTTTCTTTTCTTTCGTCGGATTCACCGTCAGGTCATTCGAGCGGCAGTGCTCGCCGACGATCATTCCCTCGTAGACGACGTCATTCGGCGCGACGTGCATGTCTCCGCGGGATTGGAGCGCATCAAGGGCGAACGCGACTGCCCGGCCGTTGGAGTTTGAGATCAGGACGCCGGACTGGCGGGTCGGAATGTCGCCGACCTTCGGTTTGTAGCAGTCGAACCGGTGGTTGATGATCGCCGTCCCTTTGGTTGCGTTAAGCATCCGCGTACGCAGGCCGATCAGACCACGTGCGGGAATGGTGAAGTTCAGGAGCGTGAAATCTCCGCGGCTGGAGACTTCGAGCAGCTCGCCGAAACGCGCGCCGACGAGTTCCATGATGGGGCCGGTCATGTTTGCAGGGACTTCGACCAGCAGGTGCTCAAACGGTTCATGCACGACACCGTCGATGGTCTTGAAGATGACTTCGGGCTTTCCGACGGCGAATTCGTAATTTTCACGCCGCATCGTTTCGATCAGGACGGAAAGATGAAGGATCCCGCGTCCGGACACGATGTACTGATCTGCTTTGGGGACTTGCTCGACACGCAGAGCCACGTTTCGTTCCAGTTCCCGCATGAGACGGTCACGCAGATGGCGCGTGGTGACGTACTTGCCTTCTTTTCCGCCCAGCGGTGAAGTGTTGATCCCGAACGTCATGCGCAGAGTGGGTTCGTCGACTTGGATGCGCGGCATTGCGACTGGAGCGGACGGTGCGCAGATGGTGTCGCCGATCTCCACGAATGGGAGTCCGACGAGCGCGACGATGTCTCCAGCGTCTGCGGCATGGACTTCATTTTTTCCCAGATTGTTGAACGTGTAAAGTATGGCGATCTTACCCTGCGTGACCTGATCGTCTTTCTGCATGACGGCGACCGTCTGGCCTTTTCGGACCGTCCCCGATTCCACGCGTCCAATGGCGATACGCCCCACGAATTCGGACCAGTCGACCGTCGTAACGAGCATCTGAAGCGGTTTCTCCATCTCGACTTCCGGTCCAGGGATCTTTTCCAGGATCATGTCGAGCAGGGGAATGACCGAGTCGGTGCGTACGGCAGGATCCGGCGTCGCGAAACCCTCTTTCGTGCTTGAGAAAAGGTAGGGGAAATCCGCGATCTCTTCGTCTGCTCCGAGATTGATGAAGAGGTCGAACATTTCGTTCACGACTTCCTGCGGACGTGCGTCTTTTCGGTCGATCTTGTTGATCAGCACGATCGGTTTCAGACCGAGATCCAGCGCTTTGCTCAGGACGAACCGTGTCTGCGGCATTGGGCCTTCTGCGGCATCCACGAGAACGAGGCAGCCGTCCGCCATGCGAAGCACGCGCTCCACTTCACCGCCGAAATCTGCGTGTCCGGGCGTGTCCATGATGTTGATCTTGACCCCTTTGTAGGTCAGCGCAATGTTTTTTGCGAGGATCGTGATCCCGCGTTCCCGTTCTAGATCGTTGGAGTCAAGGATCTGCTCGCACTCAAATTCCGCATCGCGCATTTGGCTGCACTGTTTCAGAAGGCAGTCCACGAGCGTGGTCTTTCCGTGGTCTACGTGTGCGATGATCGCGATATTTCGTAAATCGTTCCGTCTTTCGGCCATTTTCTCACCTGAATTTCTTACTGACCTTGGAAGAAATCGCGCAGCGGGCGTTTGTTTTGCCCCATACGGGCGTTTGTTTTTCCCCATACGGGCGTTTGTTTTGCCCCATATGGGCGTTTGTTTTTCACCATACGGTTTTTTTGTCGGCCCGGTCTTGGAAAAGTTTCTGCGTTTTTCCTGTCCGTTCAAATTAAAGGGTTTCAGAACTTGTCTTAATCATACCGGGAAATCAGATTTCATCAAGGCCCACCTGAAAAACTTTTCCAAAATTTATTGGCGGAAAGTTCGGAAATTTCCAATTTGAGGGAAAAAAAGGAAAATTTGAGAGGAAAAAGGAAAATAAAAGTGCGTGAAATGGAGAAACGGAATGAGTCCCCCCTTTTTTTTCCTGCGTTCTGCGTTATAATACGAGAAATGGAGATTTTTTGAAATTTTTCCCGAAAACGCAAGTCCATGTGCCGGCGAGTTCGGGAAGTTTGGAATTTTAAAATTCGTTTTACTTTTTGGCGGAGAGAGATCATGTCCAAATCAGCCCTTCTTCAGACCTCGCTCGATTTTCCGGTACGCCGCGGCAAAGTTCGCGACGTTTACGATTTTGGCGATGAAGTCCTGCTCGTCAGTTCGGACCGCATCAGTGCATTTGACTGGATCCTTCCATCCGGTATTCCGGATAAAGGCCGTGTTTTGACGCAGATCGCGGCGTTTTGGTTTGAGAAACTTGGGGAAGAGAATCACCTGATCACGGTAGACGTCGACAAAATGCCGTGCCTGGATGGTTTAGATGCGTCGGTGAAGGCAGACCTTGCCGGCCGTTCGACTCTCTGCAAGAAGTCGCAGGTTTTCCCGATCGAGTGCATCGTTCGCGGCTGTCTGACCGGTTCCGGGTGGAAAGAGTATCAGAAGAGTCAGACGATCTGCGGGATCCAGCTTCCGGCGGGACTGCAGGAAAGCGTTCGGCTTGAGACGCCGATCTTCACTCCGACGACGAAGGCGGAAGAAGGGCACGACGAAAACGTGACTTTTGAGCAGATGTGCGACATCATCGGAACGGAAGCTGCCGTGGAACTGCGTGACCGGAGCATCTCCCTCTTCCAGCGCGGTGCCGAGTACGCCGCAAGCCGCGGGATCATCATTGCGGATACGAAATTCGAGTGGGGGATGCGGGACGGCAAGATCATCCTCGTGGATGAAGTCCTGACTCCGGATAGTTCGCGTTTCTGGCCGGCGGACGATTACGAAGTGGGCCGTTCGCAGAAATCTTTCGATAAACAGTTTGTGCGTGACTGGCTTCTGGCCTCCGATTGGGACCGTCAGAGCGTGCCGCCGCAGCTTCCGGAAGAGATCATCGAGAAGACGCGCGCGAAATACATCGAAGCGTATGAGCGTCTCACCGGTGCGGAATTTCCGTGGAAGTAAGCGGAATGGAATAGCGTGCGGACTTTGCGTTCCTTTCTTTGGTCAGTCGAGGACTGCTTGAGCGGCAGTCTATGAACGGCCCATGAACGGCCCATGAACGGTACTGTCCTGCACGGCCTTCACGAGTGAAAGACGACTGGAAATGAAACTCACCTTCCTAGATCGGATCGCCGGAGCAGCCGGAGCGTATGTGCTTCATCGGTACTCATCGCTTTGGGATTCGCGTTACTGTTTTCGCGACAGGACGACGGATCCGAAAGGTTCGGAGGTCGGCGGTCCGTTCATGTACGCGTTCTGGCACGAGTACATTTTGCTGCCGGTCAGCTTTTTCGGTCACTGCAATGTTGCGACGATCACGTCTCAACACCGAGATGCGGAGATCATCACGCATCTTTCGCGGCACATGGGATTTCGGATCTTTCGTGGTTCCACGACCCGGGGCGGAGCGGAAGCACTTCGCCAACTCCTTGCGGTCGGACAGGCTGGAATGCATCTGACCATGATGCCGGATGGTCCCAAAGGTCCGCGCCGCGAAATGTCGCTTGGAACGGTCTATGCGGCCTCGAAGTTGGGTTTTCCCATCGTTCCGACGGGAATGGGAATGAGTCCGTGCTGGCGAGCGGATTCGTGGGACCGATTCGCGATCCCGAAGCCGTTTTCCCGGATCCGTCTGATTTTTGACGCTCCGATCGCCGTACCTCCGCGTCTGAAACGGGATGCGCTGGAAGAGTACCGTATTCTTGCGGAGGAACGCCTTCGCGCGGTGACTCTGGAAGCGGAAGAGTGGGCTAGAGTCGGCGGAACTCGTCCGGGTGATCGTGTTTTGGATCATCGTTCCGCACTGCCTGCCAAATACCGTCAGTCTCGGAGTTAGGTCCCTTAAAATCGGGGTTCATTGGCGGAGGAGCCGTCTGCCTGTTTTCGGCGGTCTTCCGAAGACGCAGGCCAGACGTAAACCCGACTCAGGCCAGATGGAACCCGACGCAGGCCAGATGGAACCCGACGCAGGCCAGATGGAACCCGACGCAGGCCAGATGGAACCCGACGCAGGCCAGACATAAACCCGACGTAAGAAGTGTCCCAGAAGCATTTTTTTGCCTGAAAGCAGATCATGGATCCGGAAATCATCAAATTTTTCTGTCCGAGCGATTTTGCGACGCCGGAGATGCTCGCTGCGGTGCATCATCTGGGGTTTGACCGCTCCATGACGCCGGTTTCGGCAACGCTTAGCGGGAATGAGCTTGTGCTGGAGTGTCCGCTGTCGGAGAATCTGCGTTTCTGTATTCCGTGGACGATCCCGAATTTTGGGAATCAAATGCTCACGACCGGCACGCTGCTCGCGTGTGAGGAACCTTACTATCTTTCCATTGAACTGGCACGCGGGCTCTGTGCCTCGATCCGGAATCAGGCTGCGGATTGGGAAGTTCTGGGGCTTTCTCCTTCGGATGAATTTCAGGAAACGATCTTGAATGCCGGCGAGTATCTTTTCCATGCGATCAAACTTTCTCATTGCGGAAAGACATACGATCCGGAAGTTGACCGGTACGCAAACTGCGCGATGCTCCACTGTTCCCGGGCGTCTCTGTTGTTGGCCAAAAGCTACATCGAGCGCGTCCTTTTGCTGCGAAAGCTCGCGAAACAGTCTGCGGACGCAGCTTCCGAGCTTGGCAGGTCGCAGTATTTGGCGATCCAGGGGGAACCGGTTCCGGAGGACGAGATCCTGGATGATGAGACGGCGAGCCAGATGCTCCAGGAGATGGACAGTACGGTCGAGCCGTCTTTTTCAGACGATTGTGATATTTTCGGTGATATTGGCACGGACATTTCCGGAGATGATACTGCCGTTCACGTCATTGAGGCCGTTCCGCCGAAGTATGTGGGGCTTCATCTTGATGAGGATCTTCTCGAGAAGGAGCTGAAGGAGATCTTTTTTGAGACGTTCAATCACGTGAATATCGAGATCTCTTGGCGAAAGGTCGATTTGAAGCCGGAAATTCTGGAGGCGTATGACAGACAGATCGATTGGTGTTTCAGCAATGGATTCAGTGTGACGGCGGGGCCGATCCTGAATTTTAGTCCTATGCACCTGCCAGATTTTCTTCAGGAGTGCGTCGGCGATTTTGACGCGGTCTGCGAGCATGTGCGCCATTATGTGGAACTTCTGGTGAAGCGCTACCGGACGCGTGTTTCGACGTGGGTCGCGACGTCGCGGGTAAATTCTTTCTTTCATCTTGGTCTTTCTCTCCTCCAGCAGTTGGAACTGACGGTCCGTGTCGTGGGATGGATCCGGGAGTTTCAGCCGACTGCGGAAGTCTTGACGTGCCTTGATATGCCGTGGGGCGATAATATTCTGCCGCCGCCGCTCGGAGTCGAGGATGAGGAGAGCAAGATCTATCCAACGATCGTGTGTGCGGACTATCTGCTGCGCTCAAAGTGCAAGATCGCTGGGTTTCAGCTGGAGTTCAACGTCGGGTACGGTACGCTTGCGACGTACGATCGCCCTGTTCTGGACTGGTCGAAGCTGATTGACCGATGGTCGCATTTTGGTGTTCCGCTCTATCTTTTGGTCCGGGTACCGAGTTCCTGTGAATTTGACCGTAAGGCTTTGATCCCCAACCCGCCGATCTGGGATGGCTGGACGCTGCGCGGGCAGGCGCTTTGGGTCTCCAATGTCGTGCCTGTTCTGTTGGCGAAACCGAATGTTTACGGTGTGGACTGGTGTGTGTTTCGAGACTATCGTCCGCATGATTATCCGAATGCCGGTCTGATCACCAGTGACGGGCGCGTCAAGAAAGCGCAGATCGTTCTGGCGGAGATCCTGAAATATTTTGTCACGGATATGGACTAAGGCGGGAGCGGAGTACGTGCATGAAACCCTCTTTTTCTTGTTCGAAAGCGGCGGAGGAACTGGGGGTTTCAACGGCCACGGTACGGAATTGGCTGAGGTCGGACGAAGCGGGCGACGGATCTCTCGAGGCTTTGCAGAGGCTGGCTGAAAAACGGCTCAAATGCCGTGCGAACAAACGGAATCTCCGGGGACGCCGTTCTTTGAGTAAACGGATCAGGGATCCTTTTTTGAGGGAAAACGCAGAACGTGTTCTGGATTTCTTCTGGGAAAAAATGGCGGGGTTTCCCCAAACAGAACTTTTACGTGACGGAATTCTTTTCTGCCTGGCGAGGCATTTCTGTGGTGCATGCGGTCGGAAAGATGCTGGGATCGTACGGGAGCTGGCGGCGTGGGAAACGGAACTTGAGGAACGTGTGCGGGAAACTGCGAAAGAGGCCCAAAAAGAAACTGCGAAAAAGACGGAACTGTGCGCCTGGGAGCGTCTGTTGGCCGAGACGGATGGATTTTTGCGTGTCCATTGGCAGTACACTGGGGACGCGGATCGCCTCGGGATCCTTTTTCGTGAAATGACGCAAGCCGGAATGCTTGCCGAGCGGGGGGCTTTCGATACGCCGGAGCATGTTGCACGAGATGCGGTCGAGCGCCTTGCGGAGATGATGAAGGCGGAAGAAACACCATCGAAGAATGGGGAAAAAACGTGGACTTTTTTGGATCCTGCTTGCGGAACGGGGACTTTTTTACGCGAGATCCGGCGCAGATTCCAGGTTCCGCTTTCCGCTCTGTTCGGCATGGATCTGGATCCGACGGCTGTCCGGATCGCGAGGCTGGTGCTGCTTTGGGAGGTCCCCGATTCTACGGAGATGCCGTACATCGTCTGTCGGGATGGGCTTTCGACGGAACTTCCGGAGGGAATGCCGACCGCGTTTGCTGCGATCGCCGCGAATCCGCCGTGGGGTGCCAAAAAAACGAGACCTTCTCCTGAAATGCGGCGTTCACCTGAAAGAAAAACTCTCGGAAAGTACGAGACCTTCACGCAGTTCCTCTTGCGGTCGTGGGAGCTTCTTCGGCCTGGCGGAACGGCGGTCTTTCTGCTTCCTGAAGCGTTTTTGAACATTCGGACGCACGCACCGATCCGTCGTTTTCTGCTGGAAAATGCGCAGATCGAAGAGGCCGTCTCCATCGGCAAGGCGTTTGAGGGAGTCTTCACGCCGGCGGTGCGCCTCGTTTTCAGAAAGCCTGCTCTTACGGGGGCTGTACCGCAAGTTTCTCAGGAGACCGAGACGCTGCATTTTCACGCCGAGACGCAGGGGTTTCCACAGGAAAGATTCCTTCAGCTTCCGGACTGCATCATTTCGCCGACAGCGTCGTCAGAAACTTTTCGCATCGTGGAGAAAATGTATGCTGTACCGCATGAAACACTGGCGGGACACGCAGAGTGGGGGCTGGGGATCGTGACGGGAAACAATGCGCGCTGGGTGGCGGAGGAGCCGAAGTCGGATGCGTGGGAACCGATACTGTGTGGGCCGGATATCGAGCCGTTTCGGATCCGGGAACCCCAGAAATGGATCCATTTTCGACCGGAATGTTTTCAGCAGACGCTTCCGAAAGAGCGATTTCGCGTTCCGGAAAAGATCGTCTATCGGTTTATCACGTCACGACCGGCTTTCGCACTGGATACGCAGCAGCGGCTGACGCTCAACAGTGCGAATTTTCTCGTGCCGTCGATCCCGGGACTCAGTACTTTGGCGATCCTAGCGTTTTTGAATTCGGAGGCGTTTCGATTTCTTTTCGTTCAGCAATTTTTCACGCACAAGGTACTTCGCGGCGATCTGGAGCGGCTTCCTTTTCCGAAAATTTCCAAGAAATTTTCTCAAAACCTTGAAATTTTGGCGGGAGACGTATTTTCAGGAAAGGAAGTTTGTGCTAAAATGGAAGAGCAAATATTTTTAACCTTTAACCTGACGCGCACGGAGATCCAATTCATCCGCCGCAGTTTAAAAAAATAAAAAACAGAAAGGGACATCATGTCATACAAAGTCTACATCAATGGCGAATATTTTGCCAAAGAAGACGCTAAAATCAGTGTTTTTGACCATGGGCTTCTTTACGGAGACGGCATTTTTGAAGGGATGCGCGCTTACTCCGGAAAAGTTTTCCGCCACCAGGCGCACATTGACCGGCTGTGGAACTCCGCGCGTGCGATCGCTCTGGAAATTCCCATGACGAAAGAAGAAATGATGAAGGCCGTCGAAGACACGCTGGCCCTGAACGGACTGACGGACGCCTATATTCGCCTCGTTGTGACTCGCGGTGCCGGGACGCTCGGGCTGAATCCGCACAATTGCTCGGATCCCCGTGTCATCATCATCACCGACAAAATCACGCTCTATCCGCAGGAACTCTACGAAAACGGCATGGCCATCGTGACTGCGAGCACCGTCCGGACGCCGGCTGCGGCTCTTAGTCCGCGGATCAAGTCGCTCAACTACCTGAACAATATCATGGCGAAGATGGAAGCCCAGTGCGCCGGCTGTGAAGAAGCACTCCTTCTGAACATGAAAGGCGAGATCGCCGAATGCACGGGCGACAACATTTTCATCATCAAGGATGAAGTCATCTACACGCCGCCGAAAGATGCCGGAATCCTCGAAGGGATCACGCGCGCTGCTGTCATGGATCTCGCCAGAGAGCTGGGATACGAAGTCGTCGAGATCGCGCAGACACGCCATGACCTCTACATCGCTGACGAGTGTTTCCTCACCGGCTCCGCTGCCGAAGTCATTCCGGTCGTTAAGATCGACAATCGGCCCATCGGCGATGGAAAAGTCGGTCCGGTCACCAAAAATCTCATTACGCATTTCCGCGACATGATCGTGCGTTAGAAGACCCGGACTTCCGGATCCTCACGATCTTCAGCGGCAGAACGGATGCGTTTCCGTCTGATGAACTAAAAAAAGAGCAGGTCAAGTGCCTGCTCTTTTGCATTTTTGCTGAAAATTTCGAGATCTTCTGGATCTTTGGAAATCAGACGTTTATCCGGTTCAGGAACTAATGACGCGCCGAATTTCCGCCTTCCGTCGCGATCAGAGTCCCCGTTTCCACCGACATGGCAGAGTTGACGTCGTTGACTGTCGCGAGATCCGTCGTTCCGGAACCATTGAAGTCGCCGACCAGCGGCATATCGCTGCCGGAGCCGTGACGGTAGTGGGCGACGGAACTGTCCATTTCACCTTTGCCTTCAACATCCAGGATCCATTCTCCATTGCGATACACGCCGATTTTGGAGATCTCGGAATTATCCCATTTTCCGACGACCGGAATGTCGCCTTTCTGACCGAACGTGAACTGTTTGTCTGCCGACGTAAAACGTCCGTCACCGTCATAGTCGATCGTCCAGCGTCCATTGTTGAAGACGCCGATGCTGTACACGCCGTCGCCGTTCCAGTCGCCGGCCACCGCAAAGTCGCCTTCACGGCCGAACTCGAAGACGTGGTCCACGACATCGCGGCGCAGAACGCCTTCTTTGTGCGCTTTGACGTAATAGTACCCTTTGTTTGTCGTCGGAATGTGCTTGAACTGACCGATCCGTTCGTTTTCGGCATCTGGAAGTCCAAATTCACCGGCGAGCATATCACGGTCACCTTCCCAGGCACGTCCAAAGACGCCAATGTCGGCTTTTCCGTCGCCATCCCAGTCGCCAACGACCGGCTGATCTCCAGTGTCGCCGAGTTTGACCCACAGATCGTAGTCGTCCCACTGCCGGTTACCGTCCAGGTCGATGAACCAGAAACCGTCCAGGAAGATGGCCAGCTCATCCACGCGGTCGCCGTTGAAGTCGCCGGCGAGAAGGCGGACCGACTTGAATTCCGTGTCGTAAAGGAACGAAAGTCCATTCTCGATACCGTTTGCGAGCAGCTGCTGAACGCGGGCGATCGCACGGCCTTCCCATGTGTTCGGGTTGAATTTGCTCAGATCGAGATTGCCGACGAAGAGCGAATTGGAGAACGCGCTGGCATACGCACCTGAATTTACTCCGCCGTTTGCGTAAAGGCCGCCGTTCGCGTTGACGCCGGCGTTGGCATTCACACCTGCGTTGGCGTTCGCTCCTCCGTTCATGACGATCGACATTGCGCCGTTTGCACCAGCTGCTCCCGCACCAGCTGCGCCAACTCCAGCCGCACCAGCTGCGCCAACTCCAGCTGCACCTGAAGCACCTGCGCCGGCCGCTGCGAGTCCTGCTGCACCCATTCCGCCGTTAAGCAGACCAAGATGCCAAGAACTTCCGCTTCCGCCCATTCCGCCGCCGAGGGAGAGGCCGGTCGACATGCCGAAGTGGGGCATGTATCCGTTTCCGTAGACCGGTGCTGAGCCGCCGCCGGAGTGATTCGGACGTCCAGGCGTGGGATCAAGATGCGGATTACCGCCCGGTGTCGGATTCGGTTCCGGAGTCGGTTCCGGTTCCGGAGTCTTGGGAGTCCACTCAACGCGGATCTCGCTGAAATTGTACTCGACGCCGTCGTCGCCGTAGTTCACTTCAATATCGGAAAGCACGTCACCGTCTGGATCCAGTTCCGAGCCGCCAAGAGAACCCGGCGTGTCGATGCCGTCTTTGTAGCCGTCCGGATGCACTTCGTAAATGCTGTAGTTACCGGGTTTGACGTTTTTGAATGCGTAGTAGCCTTTGGAATCCGTCGTGGTTCGGGCGACTTCGTTGCCGTCGGCGTCCTTCAGGATCAGCGTCACGTTCGCGATGGGAGTGTCCGATTCCTCGCGGATGCCGGGGTACAGTTCCCAGAGGTTTTCCGGAAGTTCGTCGCCTTCCGTAAGTTTGAGGTCTTCGCCGTCCTTGAAGACGTAACCGGAAAGCTGGGCGTATTGATATTCCCAGAAGTCGTAATGGACTCCTTTATCGCCTGAAACGAGCTGGATACTGCCCGTCAGGTCCTGTGACAGGATCGTGCCGCCTTTCGAACCGGCCTGCTGACCGCCGTTGAGATATTCGGTCGGCTGATGTTCGTAGACACTGTACGTACCGGGCATCAGATCGATGAATTCGTAGTACCCTTTTTCGTCGGTATATGTTGTTGCGATGACCGTACCGGCTGCGTCGCGCAGATCGATCTGAACACCTTCCAGAAGGAGTTCGCCGTCATCGTAGACGTCATTCCGTTCTTCGTCGAGCCAGACGATGCCGGAGATCTCACAGGGCCGGTATTCCGAGAAATTGTTCTCGATGCTGTCCTGTCCGCCGAGCAGCTCGATGTCCGTCAGTTCATTTACGCTGATCTGCGTTCCGACTTCCGTACCGTCGATGGTTCCAACAAAAGACGTGACGTCTTTGTAGCCGTTCGGCTGAACTTCCAGAACGCGGTACGTCCCCGGGTCGACTTCAAAGAAGTAGTGTCCGTTTTCGTCCGTAAACGTTGTGCCGCATAGCTCGTAAATGCCGCTTTCGTTCAGCTTATACAGGTTGATCTGAACGTTGGCCAAGTACGTATCCTCTGCCGCATCGTAGAGACCATGGTCCGCGTCGACGTCTTCGTAGACGTTTCCCGAGATCGTGCAGGGGAGCGGGATCTGGACCTGCGAAGCAAACGCGCCGGCAGTGTAGACGTCCTGCATTTCTTCACTGCGGAGATGGGAGAACTCGTTCGTGTACGAGTCGTTCGGAAGTCCGGCAATGTCGTAATCCGGATAGTATTCCGCAAAAACGTCGCGGAAGGGGATCTTATCGACGATCGCATCTTCGTAGTACGCATTTTGGAAAACGGCGGAAATGTTCGAGGTCGAAGCGAACTCCGCACCCGTGGATTCCGCATCCAGATCGCCATCTGGATTCAGAACTTCGTCAACGTCCCACTGGATCATCAGAACATCGCCGGCAGTAAATCCCGAAAGATCGATCGTCAGCAGCGTGCCGTTCTCCGAGATCTCGTAATTCGTGACCTCGTAGCCTTCTCCGGCCAAGATCTTGAAGTCGATGGAACCATAGGTACCCTGACCCTGGTCGATAAAATTGTACCGTCCGCTTTCGCCATAACGCGCTAAATCGATAGTGACCTGCGACATTTCCGTATTTTCTGCACCGCCCTGAAACGCTACGTAAAGATAGTCGGGGGCGGTGTCGATGCCGGAACCTTCTTCTGTACGAGTCCCTTCGTAATAGACGGCTCCGACTTCAAGCGGACTGGCGCTGAGCATACAGCGGTTTTCAAGCAGCTCGACGCCCTTGAGGTGGTGAATACACGAATTTTTGCTGGTTTTGGAAGTCATTTTAGTACTCGATCGTATTTAGTATCCTTTTTCAGGAAAAAACGGAAACACTTTCTGACGGGAGGCGTTAGTGCACCGTCGTGGAAGGATTTTCGATCGCCATATCCGGAACCTGCCAGTTCCAGAAACGGACGGTGGAGTCGAAACTGCACGAAATCAGCGTCTTGCTCATGTCATCCCAGAGAAGCTCTGCGATCGTGCCCTGATGTTCGTCCATCACATAAGCCATTTTCGGAGTCGCCGGTCCGATATTCCACACGCAGATCTGATTGTTCGTCGATCCGGCGGCGAGCATATTCGGGCCGCAGAATGTAATGGCGGAAACTTTGCCCGACGGGAAATCGATCTCCTTCAGCTTCGCGAACGTTTTGGCAGACCAAATAATGATCTTTCGGTCCTCACCCCCTGTCGCAAGATATTCGCCGTCCGGGCTGAAACTGATCGACCAGATTCGCGATCGATGCCCTTTCAAGTGCGTATGGACCATATTGCGGGCCGTATTGTAGAGGCAGACCACGCCGTCACGTCCCGCCGTGGCAATGTAGTGGGAATCGGGACTGAATGCAACGGCACGCTGGTCGTTTGAGGTCACCTGCCAGCTGTGCATCCGACGTCCAAGCGCCGTATCATAAATGGAAACCGTCGAATCAAAGCCGACCACCGCAACACGGGAACTATTGGTCGGGTTGAACGCTATCGCGCGGACCGAAGTCCCTGCATCGATAAATTCAAACTTACGGGCAAAAGACTCGGCATCGTAACTGTACAATGTATCGTCCATGCCGCCCGTTACGAAAAATTTGCCGTCCGCGCTGAATTTCACGGTCCGGATCCAGTCTTTCTGGTCCGAAAGCGTGTGCAGGAGACTTCCATCGCTGACATTCCAGATCCGCGCTTTATGATCATCTCCAACGGTCACGAGCTTCTTGCCGTCCGTACTCAGTGAAAGCCCCGTCACCGCCGGTGCTCGGCCTTCCGCAGTGATCTGCTGCATTTTAATGGATCTGACGGAACGCAGATGATTCGTTTCCGCACTTGCCTGCACGGCAAAAACCAGCAGCAGGAAGAACAAAATACAAACTCGCAAGGAACTGAATTTTTTCATAATAGGGATCCTTAATTGGCATAAAACATTATTTCCCACACAGTGACTATCGGTTTTATCCATTTGAAAATTTAGGAGTTCTTAAATTTTTTCAAATTTGCGGATTATATAAAGATACAGATGAAAGAAAGTAAAGAATAGGAGAAGAGCTTGGACCAACGAAAGAACATGAAGTTAAAAAATAGAGGATGTCCTCACGGAAAACATCATATGCTGCAGGAAATTTTCACGGTAAAAAGTGACTTTATGCCCCCCGAATATGCCGGATCTGGTTAAATTTTCATGAGATCCAAGAAAATTTTAAAAAAGATCGAGTAGTGTTTTGTTCGGTAAAATACGGTATGAAAGAGATTTTGTATGTGGTTTGATCCAAGAAAAGTGAAAAAAATTGGATCTCCCCCCCTTGCGGAAAAATGGAAATGTGGTATATTCATTCGCATCTTAAGTGAAAGCAATGAAACTTAAGAGGAAGTCAAGTCGCAAGACTGATTTATCTT
>SUVI01000062.1 GCA_015062085.1 Planctomycetaceae bacterium | reverse complement strand
ACCAGTGTGCAGATCTCCTACGTCTCGGAAGACGATTTCGGCAACAAAACCGGCGAAAGCACGGAACTCGCCGTCATTCAGATCGACCAGGTCCTTAACGGCACGATCTCCGATTTTGTGCCGCAGAGTGCGTCCCCCTCCAAACTCCAGCCCCAGTTTGACGTGAATGTGGACTGGACGAAGAACGAGGAAATGCGCGCTGAAATTTCTTACTCCGGGATCACGGCGGACGGGGACCAGGTCTCCGGAACGTTCCGCCCAGAATTCATCGTCTCGGACGGCACGGACGCAAGTACCGGCTCCTTCACGGGTCTGGGAGGCATCCAGCTCGCAGAAGGCACGTACACCTTCACCCTCACCATCACGGACAATGCGGGCAATCAGACGACGCAGACGGTCTCCGACTTCATCCTCGACCAAACCGCGCCGACGGTCTCCATCCTGAATTCCGCTGAAAAGACGGAATCGCAGAAACTGACGCTCAAGTTTGACTTCCACGACGCCCTTTCCGGCGTGAAATTCCTCACGCTCACGCAGAACGGACACTCCGTGACGCTGGATCCGGCAGAGACTTTTGAGGTCACTCTGAACTACGGAAAAAATACGTTTTCGCTCACCGCGGCCGACTTCGCAGGCAACACGACGCCGGTCTCCTCGGACTACGAGATCATCTGGAACATCAAACCGACGGCCAACCAGGAAAATCCGTTCTTCAACGCGGAAGAAAGCACGCCGGCAGACGGCGCCTCCGCAGAAAAAGCCGTCTTTGACCAACTCATGAGTATCGGCCTGCGCGAAACGGACGGTCTGAACGCAGGAAAGATCGTCCTCGACCTTGCGGACTATGTGCTCGACGAACGGACGCTTTCCCTCGTCGGAGACCTTCAGCTCGCAAACAATTCCGCCATTCAGAACGCGGAATTCCAAGACGGAAAACTGATCCTCACGATGAATGACGTGACGCTCGACGAAACGCTGACGGCAGACCTGAGTTTCACACTGAAAGACGAATTCGGCGAAACGCTCGGCCTCGTCTTCCATTTCTCGTACATTTTCGACGACCAAGCACCGACCGTCAAGCCGCAGGACTTCCTCCTCAGTGAAAACCAGGCGTTCATCAAAGGCGAGCACGTCCTCGACGGAACGGCAGACCTGAACATTTCCGCGGCGATCACCGACGATACGGCGATCCAGTCTTGGGGCTGGGCACTGAAAAACGCAGACGGCACGATCCTGGCACAGGATTCCGGCTCCATCACCGGCGCGAACGTAAAATCGCATACGGTCCAGATCGCGTACAGCATCGCCGATCTGGCCGACGGACGCTACTTCGTCACGTTCTGGGGAAATGACGGGATCCAAAACGAAACGACGTCCGAAACGCCGTCCGTCACCTATGCGATCACCGTGGACCGAGTCTCTCCGGAATTCGACGGGACCGTCACGCTGAAAGAAACGGACTCGCCAACGAAAGAGAATGCTCAGACGCTCCAGATCTCCGGTACGCTGACCGAGAGCGGAAACGCATGGATGCAGATCTTCGACAATGGGACGGAGCTCCTCACCATTCCGGCCGAAAACGGCACTTTCCCGGCGGAAGTCCAGCTTGAAGCCCTCACGGACGGCACGCATTCCTTCACGTTCCAGATCCTCGACGCCGCAAGCCGTCAGGCATTTGACGCACCGCAGAGCATCGGTACGCTGACCATCGACACGCAGGCCCCGGTCATCCAGAACATTGCGCTCATCGGCAGCGCAAACATCACGGAAGCCAACGGATCCACGACAAAAAACGTCGTGAAATTCCAGTTTGACGCCGAAGACGCACTCGCCGTCACGAAATACTATTCCCTCAACGGCGGCACTTCTTGGACCGTCTACTCCGAAGAGACCGGCGTCTCCATCCCGTGGGGGACCACCGCGTTCCAGTTCAAGGCAGTCGACGCAGTCGGAAATGAAACCGTTTGGGATCAGACGCTCTCCGTGACGTACGACCACATTCCGGCCCTTGACGCCTCGGCAAGTCTGGCAGACCGGGAATTCACGTTCCCGGCGGATCCCGCGCAGGATCAGGTCTCCGTGACGTACACGCAGGAAGAATTTGCCGCACTCTTCCAGGATGAAGACCTCCTGAACGGCGATTCGCACACGCACTCCGTCAATTTCTCGGCCGCCGCAGGTCTGGAAGGAAAGATCGTTCTGGAAAATGCGGAACTCCAGAATGGGATCTGGACGCTGACCTTCACCCTTTCCGATCGAGTCGCAGTCCGCGCTGCACACACCGTCGGCACACTGAGCATCACGGCAAAAGACTCTTTCGGACAAAGCGTCACGAAAACCGACGCTGCCGTCCTCTCGAAAGCAGACCTCGCGCCGGAACAGCTGAAAGATTCCGTCTCCTCGATCCAGAAACTGGAAACGGCTCCGAGCTACCAGTTTGACCTTTCTGATTTCTTCACCGATCCGGAAAACGACACGTGGACCATCACGAGTGCCGGAGTGAACACGGACGGAAAACTCAACGGCACGTGCACCATTGAAGGAAAGAACGTCACGTGGACGCCCTCTGCCGGTCTCTACGGCAACGCGCTGATGAGCGTGACTGTCTCCGACGGAACGCTTGAGAAAACGTTCACCGTCGCCGTCACGATCGAATGGGCCGGACTCCAGGATCTGACCGCAGAAAACGTGACCGTCTCCGAATTTACCGGGAAAAACGATTCTCTGGCCGCGCATGCAGTCACGCTCCGCGCTGAAAATGCGTTCAACGCAGCACAAGCCTGGGGCGGATACGTTCAGGAAACGCGCTGGGAACTCTCCGGCATCGAGATTTCCGGTCTCGCCGGCTTTACCGTCACGGAAGAAAACGGCATCCGTACCCGTAAACCCTGCACGCAGCTTTTCGCCGGATCGCCGACGGTCTCCGCAAACGGAACGATCTCCTTTACGCTCGCACAGAATGCCTCCGGAACGGCCTCGCTGACCATTTCCGCACAGGGAACGGCAGGAAAAGCCGTTCAGACGGTCCTGGAGATCGCCGTCGAAAACGTTCCGGTCTCGCCGTACACGCCGGATCAGGAGATCTGGTTCCAGCTGTCCAGCTCGGAAATGGAATTTGCGAAAGACGGCTTCCTCGCAAAAGATCCGGCCGGTGAAACAGGCAAATGCGACACTGCAGAGGATGCCGGCGCGCTCACGTTTGGAAACGTTCAGGCCGTCTCTTCGGATCCTTCGGAAAACGTCACGTTTGACGCAGCCTCCGGACAGATCCGCATCGTGAAAGACGGACGGACTTACGTCTTCGTTCTGAAAGAAACCGCAGACGCATTCCAGCTCACACGCTACGCCATCCTCAACGGGACGGCCATCGATTCCCCGGCCATTCAGGCTCAGGAAAGCGATTGGGAGGCTCTGGACGGATCCACGCTCACTTTGACTGCGGACGTCGAAAACACGCTCACTGGCGAATCCGCGCAGTGTGCCGTTTCGCTGAATTTCAGTGCCGTGGCCCGCACGGTGACGCTCACCCCGCCGCGCAGCCAGACGACGCAGACGCTCACGGTCAAAGCATCGAGTCTGATCGGTGCAGAAGGTTGGACGATCAGCGCGGTCTCTGCAAACGGAACGACGCTTTCCGCGAAGCTCAACGCAAATGGCGACATTGAGATCGAGATCCCGGCTCTCGAGTACGCTGACCAGACCATCACGTACACGCTGAGCAAACCGGGCGAAACGAAAACCTGCTCGGCAGCCATTCACGTCAACATTCAGGACGTGAACTGGGCACCGACCTGGAAAGATGGGTCCGCTGCCGGAAGTAAAACGGGCGATTGGTCCGTGCAGGAAAAGAACGCAGTTTCGGAACAAACGCCGACTTACGAGCTTCAGATCTCCGACGTCCTCACCGACCTGGACACGCCGGTAGAAAACATGACGTTTGACGTTCAGAACATCACGGTCTCCGATGCCCGAACTGGTTTTGAAACGGCCGGAACGCTCATCGTCCGCGACGGAAAACTCATCTTCACGCCGGAAGATGCCGATTTCTGCGGAAAAGTCGCCTTCACCCTCCGCGTCACGGATACTGCCGTTGGTACCGCAGGAGCACAGACCGTCGATTTCGCGTTCACGCTGAACGTCTCCAACGTCAATGATGCGCCGGTTTTGAAAGACGACGCCAAACTCTCCATCTCCGGCGAGGCGGGCGAAAAAGTCGACCTGACCAAACTTCTGGCCGGCCAGTTCACCGACCCGGACGGAACGAACGAGAAACTGACGGTCAAGTACCTCGCCAATGCCGGTGCGTCCACCGCGGTGAGCGAACAGTACACGCTGCCGTCGGTCATGGGGATCTATGCGCTCACAGTCCGTGTTTCGGACGCCAGCGGTGCGTTCGTTGACCAGACGGTCCAGATCCTCGTCAACGGCGAAGCGAAGGTCACCGACCAAAGCCTCGCGACCGAGCTGGACCAAACGATGACCTACCCGGCTGACAGTGTGCTTGAAAAAGACCTGATGCTGGGATCCGACCTCACGGTCTCCAATGGCCAGACCGCGGCTCTGACCGCCGGCACGGTCCTGAAAGCCGGAACCGTCCTGAAAGCCGGGTCCTCGATTTCTGCGATGGTGAATTTTTCCTTTACCAATAGTGCGAGCCTGAAAAATCTTCTGCCCAATTGGACAGGAGCAGATGATTCCATCTACATGATCATGTTTTTTGCCAACGCGGCAACGAACATGTCGCAGAGCAATGCCGGACTGCCTGCGGCTTACGTCCTTCAGAATGACATCATCCTCGATCAGGACATCACGATCAACAGCGGGACCTTCACGCTTTTGAACGGTTCCGTTTTGAAGACTGATTCCACATTAGCCGCGGGAAGTACGCCGGGCGCGGACGTGACGCAGCAGGGAACGATCCTTTCCACGGACCGGATCGTGGAGATCTACAATTCGATGCGCGAACAGCTGGACGAAGACACCGTCATCCAGCATGACGTTCTCCTTCGCGAAGAGATCGACCTGCCGATCGCGCAGGAAAGCATCGGGAAGCTCATTTCGACGACGCAGAAGGTCCTCGTTTTCAGCGATACCGCAGCCGATCATCGGGAAGAGATCGAGATCGCGGTCCTGGGTTCCGTGGACGATTCGCAGAACAGTCCGTTCAAGTATCTCGCCTACGATGCCGCGTCGGGAAAATTCTACGTCTACTACCGTCCGTACGACGTCGTTCAGGACCGAACGGCAAAAGACGTGACGCTTTCCCTGACCGACGGCAGCGAACTGACCGTCACGCTCTCCACGAACTGGGTCCAGCCGTTTGAACTGGTCGTCGGCGTCGTGGAAGGTGTGGACTCTACGACGAGTGCCAAAACGCTGGATTCCGGAAAATTCGTTTCCTTCTCCAACGTGGAAGCGGGCAAGACCTACACCATGCAGGTCTGGATGCGGTGCAATCTGCCGCTTTTGGATCCGGAACTGGAAGCATTTTATTTCGCCGCCTCGATACTCTCAAAATATACCGTAAATGTCAGCGGTATCGGTGAGATCCTTTCAACGGCAAATGAAGGAGAGTTCCACTTCACGTCTGCTGAACAGAAAAAAGACGGAACGACCTCCATCATTTTCCAGCGTGCCCCCATGGCCATCGGCGGCGGGCTCAGCAGCCAGGATCACCTCGTTTCCTTCCTGACTTTCCGAGCAACGGCTCCTCTGGAATACACCAGCGAGTCCCAAAACGAATCCACCTTCAGCATCGCCATCGACGGTACACTCATGTCCGGGATCGGTACGGAAGCTGGAGCCATTCACGACTCCCAGTTCAAAGTCACGACCTACGACGCGGATTCGATGCGCGGTTCACAGTCGGCGAAAGAAACGGTCGTGGAAGGGAACGGCGTGTACCTTTCCGTCGTGAAAGAGAAGTCGGACCGCGAGACCTCCGAGATGCTGCGCGAGAGCGAAACGTACCTGACCGAGTGGGATTCCTCGTGGGTCGAGCTTTGGGTCAACACGCAGGAAGCCGGAACAGACATCGCGAACGTGAAAGTCGATCTCGGATACGAGCCCGACCTCTTCAAGGCCGTCGGCGTTGAGTACAGTTCCTTCATCAAAAACGGTTTGGAATTCACCATCGACGCGGAGACCGGAGTCATCTCCAACCTTGGCGGCGACCTGACCCAGGCCGTCACGCGGGAAGACGGATTCGTGCTCCTCGGCCGAGTCCAGCTTGCGGCAAACGAAAACGGCGGAGTCGCGGCAGACGCGATCAGCTCGGTCTCCATGGGACTCGTTCTCCAGGACGTCACCCTGCGCGACTGCGAACAGACTCGCTTGGCCGTCAATACGAAAGTCTTCGTAAATACGGAAGTCTTCGCAGTCGTCTACGACGCCAACGATGACGGGCAGATCAACATTCAGGACCTCGTGAAATTCGCCCAAATGTACGGCACAAACACGACATTGGCGACCGACGCACGCGCCTGGGCGATGGACTTCGACAACAGCGGGACGATCGACATCCGCGACCTCACGTCCTTCGCGAAAAACTACGGCAAGCAGGCAGGCGGTACCCACGCAGTCGTTTACCCGAAGAATTTCTTCCAGACCTGGATCGGCACGAACCTGAAAACCGACGGCACGGCCAACGTCACGGATACGCTGAACGACGCGATCGGGGCGTGGAGCGATTCTTTGGGAGAATCTTTGAACCTTGACGTGCAGATCATCGTAAAAGACTATGAGAACATCGACGGCGGGATCCTCGGTGAGACCGTCATCCTGGACTGCGATGCCAGCGGGAAACCAAACACGGCAGTCGTTTACCTCGATTCCGACGCGCTCGGTCTTGGCTGGTACGTCGGTGAAAGTGCGAACGTCGCAGCAGATCAGTACGATCTCTACACGGTCCTCCTGCACGAACTCGGACACGCGCTGGGAATGAGCAATTCCTACGACGGATACCGCGAAACGATCAGCACCAGCCTGAATTTCAACTCGAAAGATGGAAATTCCTACCTCGTCTTCAACGGGCACGTCTACGCAGACGGCGACCTGATGAACGACACGATCGATCCGGGAAAACGCCTGGAGATCTCCGACGTCGACGTCGAGATCCTCACCGAAGCACGGAAAAATGGAACTTCGATCCAGAACGGCTTCATCGACGCGGCCTGCGGTTCGGTGAGCATCGCGGGACTCGCCAGTCTTGCCGTTCTAGACGCTCCAACCCAATGCGCTGCCCCCAGCACAGAGATCCAGACCGTCACCGTCTCGTCCATCGTGGCAGAGGAAACGTGGAACCGCACGCTGGTAAACGCAGCCGTTCAGACGGTCGAAAACAGCATCCGGAAGCAGGAACTGCTCCACTCGCAGATCAATGACGAAGTCTGGAGCAAGTGGTCCGCCGAAAGTTGGACCTCTGAAAATTGGACCTCCAATAATTGGTCCTCCGAAAGTTCCCCCGAAAGCGTTTTGGAAACGGAGAGCGAAAACCGTCTCTTCGGATCCCTGTCCGCCGCAGAAAACGCCGTTTCGGAAAACGCGGCATCAGGCACCGGCGTACTCGACTGCCTCTTTGAAGAGGAAGACTTTACCGCACAGCTTGCTGCTGACCTCCAAGATCCGCTGGAAGTTTCGCTGAACGTTTCAGCGCCGAAGAGACTGTAAGTTTCCTTACAGATCCAGACAGAAAAGGGCGGACTGCCGAGAGATTTCTTTTCACGGTCCGTCCTTTTTTGTGCATCCCGCACAAATCCCCAATTTCTTTTTCATTTCTGACCGCGAAAACGGGAAAGTATGAAAAAGTCGAAAAAAACTAGAAAAAAAGCCGAGACAAAGATTGCGTTTTCCCGGCATTTTTGGTAAAATCTTAAAAAATACAGAGTCCAGATCCGTGTGTTTTCGGCACATTTTGCCTCCAGTCCGAAAACGCGCTTCCCATGGTTTCAAACGGCCAGAAAGTACAAAAAAATGAAATCAAACAAGAATCGAAAACTTCATCTTGAATCGCTCGAAAACCGCGTCATGCTCAGCGTCAACCCGGTCCTCGCGCTCCAATCCGTCTCTCCGAGCGGCACGCAGGCGGTTTTTGGAACGCAGACACTCGAACTGGAAGGCGGACAAACTTCGGATGAGATCCGGATCGACACCCAAGGACTTTCCACTCTTTCCATTTTTCTTACTTCCGAAAACGCCGCAAATGCTGAGCTGCGTGCAGGCGGAAACACTCTGCAGATCAGCGGGAAGAATGCCGTTTCACTGAATGTAGAATATCTCGACTCCATCACATTCACGCTGAAAAACTACTCGGCGCAGGCTGACACTTTCACGCTTTTTGTCGGCAGTTTCTGCGAAATGGAAAACGAAATGGTGAACGGCCGGAAAAACGATTCACTCATGGACACGGATTCCGTCCAAGCTCTTCAATTTACCCGCATCACGGCACAAGGAACCACTTCCTCATCCGGAAAGCTCCAGCGCTCCGTAACGTTCGGACAATTAGGCGAAAACGTGGACTCAGCGGCGGACCGGATCGACTCCTACTCTTTCACCGCCTCTGGAGGAACTGCCGACATCCAGCTGCACTCCATTTCCGGAACAGACATGACGGTGGAGCTTTACGATTCCAGCCGTAAACTTCTTGCGGTCGGCACCAATGCCGATGACTTCACGACCGTCCTGAGTTCCGTCGCACTCACCGCGCAGACCGAGTATTTCATCCAGGTCAAACTGCTGGACTCTGCATCCGAAAAAGTCTCTCCTTACGCGCTGACCGTCACAGAAAACTGCACCGCAGGAAATGACGGACTCACCCCCTCGCCGATCGTGAATGACCTTGGAGCCGTGGGGGTAGGGATCGGAAAAACGGAGGGAACGGAAAACACTGCGGAATCCGTACTCACCCAATTCGCTGGCGAATCTATCCGTGCCTTCGCGGTCAATGGCAACCGAATGGCAGTCGTGACGTTCACTCGGACCGACGGAGTATACACATCCGCCGTTCTGCGTCTCTTGGAGTACCAAAATTCCCAATGGTCCGAAATCGCAAGCAAACAGTTCAACGCGTCCTCTTCCGACGTCGATCTGGAAACGTTCGGCACCGTGCTGGCAGTGTGCGGTGACCAAGTCCTGGCGGGAGATCCTGAAAACAGTTCCGTCCTCTGCTTCACCCAAAACGGTGACGTTCTGGAAAGTGTTTCCATCACTGCGCCCGGTCTAACGGCCAACTCCGCTCTGGGGACCGACATGCTCCTGACGGAAGAGTGGGCTTTCATCTCTGCGTCGAAAAACAGTACGAACGGCGTCGATTCCGGTTCCGTCTTCGTCTTCAAAAAAACGGCCTCCGGCTGGGCGCATTCGCAAACGATCTCCGGAACGACGGGAGCAGAATTCGGTTCCAAACTGGCTTGGGATACCGTGGGAAAACGTTTTTGCGCCGCGAGTGCAGGCAGTACGCAGAAACTCGGGATCTACGAATACTCCGGCTCCAGCTGGACTCTGAGCAGCCAGATCAAAGCCTCCGACCTCGGCAGCGTTTTCTCCGCAGGAACGATCTCGGATCTTGCCCGTTCGCTCGCATTTGACGACGCGTCGCTCGCCGTCGCGTGCAAGGTCAACGGAACCAACTGCGTACGCGTTTACCAGTGGATGCAAAGCGAAAGCGGAAGCTCATGGAACCCTGCGGCGGAACTCGTTTCCGACGCAATGGTCCACGACTTCGGCGCGTCCGTTTCTCTGCAAGGAAACCAGCTCGCCGTCTCCTCGCCAACGGCACTGAATGGATCGCTGGAAAATACCGGGATCGTTTACCTTTACCGCCGGACCTCTAGCGAAGAAGGGACCGACTGGAGTCTTCTCCAGACGCTCCAGTACGATGAAAACGGAGCTTTCGGAAGATCGGCGGTCCTCTCGCAGAATCGGCTGGACGTCTGGGATTCCATCAACCAGCAGATCCGCACGCTCACCAATTTCGCAGACATCGACCGCTGGCAGCTGAATCTGACTTCAACAAATGAAGTCACCCTGGAGCTCATGGCTCAGACCCCGAATTCAACGCTCCCCGTACTGGAGATCACCGCGCCGGACGGTACGGCAGTCTCCGTAATCCCAACGACCTCTTCCGTTGGCGGCAATTACGCACTTGCGCAGTACCGATTCACGCCGTCAACGGTCGGCAAATACGAAATTTCCCTCTGCTCTGCGAACTCTACCAGTACGCCCTACACACTGAACGTCCTCAGCGGCGACTATGTGCCGGATCCAGACTCTACCGCCTTCGTTTCCGTGCAGGCAAACGAGCTCATCGTCGAATACGCTCAGCAGATCCTCGTTTCCGGAGTGGAAGACGCCGCCGCAAAACTGGGAGCTTACGATTTGGAATTCAAGACCATCCTGGATGGGAATCGGATCGTCTGGACCGTCCCGGCTAACGTCCCAAACGGCACGTGGGACCTGACTGTCAGCGGTCTGGAATCGGTCCGCGGAACGGAGATCGCACCTCTAACGGTCTCGTGCACTTACGAAGGGATCCTTTTCGTCCCAATGTCCCCTTCAACGGTCCCCGGCTCTTCCGTTCAGCAGGGAAATGCCGTTTTTTCCATCACAGACACCTCCGAACCTCTGCGTATCGCGATCCCGTGCAGCAGTGCCGCGGAACTTGAAGACCTCGATTTCCAGGTGAAAGCCTCCTCGGATGCCATGCAGCTGGAAATTTCCGAGCCGGTCTATGATGCGCAGCTGAATGCCTGCGTCCTGACGATCACGAGTCAGACGGCCGGAAACGTTTCCATCCGCGCCGCGCTTCACGCTTCTTTGAGTTCCGCAGACGGGACCGGCGATTCGCTGACTTTCCCATCGCAGGGAAGTGCCGCCTTTCTGGAAACGGCTCTGGTCGGTTCGCTGGCGGCTGGCCAGACGAAAGAGGTCACCATAACGCTTTCATCCGGTGAAGAGGTGAACTTCCTGCTCGCAGACAGTGCGGGCAATCAGCTGAAATTGGAACTCTGCACGGAAACGGATCCCGGCCGGACCGTCATCGCGCAAGGAACGGTCCAGGGGTCCAAACTCAACGGCACACGCATCACCGGACTGAAAAATACGTCAGGGGAAACCGTTACGTACACGCTCATCCTCACGAATTCCGCGACTTCCGGCACACCTGCCGTTGATTTTGAACTTTCGGCACTCCGAAATGCCGTTTACGAATCGGAAGTCAACGATCACGCCGGAATGGAACTCCGCGATACCACGGTCGTCAGCAATATTTCGCAGAAAGAAACGGTCCTCCCAACAGAAATCCCGCTTCCTTCCCTGACGACGGAACAACTCACTTCCTTTGGCGTCCAGACCGTCATTTCCGGCGATCATGCAGTCATCTCCGGGGCAGACTATGCCGCAGTTTACCAGCTGAAAGCTGGAAGCTGGATCCCGCTCCAAGTCATCTCTCTCACCGGAAACGCCTCCATTCAAAGCATCGCACTAGACGGTGAAACGCTCATTTTGGGGACCTCCGAAAGCGTTCAGGTCTACGCTCTCGACGCAGCCTCCGGCCGCTGGAATTTCCGCGAGACCCTCACTCTCCCCGAATCGTTCTCCGCTCGGGAATCAAAGTCGTTGGGCTACTCCATGGCTCTTTGCGGCGATACCCTCCTCGTCTCTGCCCCATTCGCCAGTGACGCGGACGGCAAACTCCCGCAATGCGGTTCCGCGTTCCTCTTTACCAAGGATCAGGAAACCGGTTCATGGGAATTTACGCAGCAGATCCGCTCTGCATCTGCTTCTGTACTTTCCGGTTTCGGATACGATGTCGCCATGGACTCCGACACGATGGCGATCTTCTCTCTCTCAAACACGCTGGACCAGAACAGCATCCTTTCCATCTGGCAGAAATCGGGGGCCGTCTGGCTTGAAACGGCAGTGCTGGAAGCACCGAAGCACTCCAGTTACTTCACAGATCCCAACCTTCAGCTTTCACAGGGGCACATTTTCATCTCAAGCCTGGACAGCCAGATCTTCAATTACACACAGCTGGGTGGAGCATGGAAACTCGCTCAAACCATAACGCCGGGCAATCTGCTGCAGATCACGGACCTTTCCATCTCGGAAACCAGCGGTCTTCGTCTGGCGGCAGCCATTGCGGTCGACACGAACACCTCCTTCATCCAGGAATACGCCTACACTGGAGAAGGATGGACCATGATGCACACCAACACTCTTTCAACCCCAGTGACCTCCATCGCGCTGGGAGCCGAAGTCTCGCTAGCCGCCATGGGGATCGTTTCGAACGAACAGACGTCCCCAAAAATCGCGCAGTGGACCAACTGGCAGGACTCCGACGCATTCCGATTTACGGCCGACTCGGATTCTGTCCAGCTCTCGGTCAGGAAAGCAGACGGAAGCGCTTTCACCGGACAGTTTTTCCTCCTGGATGCCAACGGTACTCTGCTCGGAAACGCAAATCAGACGCAATTTTCAGGCCTGACCTCCGGTGCCGAATACACGATCCTGCTCGTTCCGCAAACGGAAGGACAAAATGAACGCTGTGTCCTCTCGGTCAGCAGCCTGGATACGCAGCCGAAAGCCGTTTCTGATGTCGCGTCGGGGACGCAGCTTTCCGCGCCGCTCTCCTCCGTAACGCTCCAGCTTTCCGAAAACGCAGACCTTTCCCGTCTCTGCAGCGCGGATGCTTTGCGAGTCGTCAGTACGCAGGATCCGTCCGTCACACTGACTCCTTCCGGGATCCGGATACTTGAGGGCAACCAAGTAGAATTCACGTTCAGCACTCCGATCTCAGACGGACTCTGGACGCTCCAGCTTGACGACTCGGCCCTCTTCTCCATCTCCGGATCCGCTTTCACGCTGGCAGAAACGGTCTTCTCGATCGACTCCACCCCGGCGGAGATCGTCGATTTTGTGGTCGGAAAGACCGACGGAAAACCCAACGGCACCGTCACGATCACGTTCTCCGAAAGCATCGCCAACGCGCAGATCGAACTGACCGGCATGCTTAACGATTCCGTCTCCTTCACGAAAGCGGAACTCTCCGGAAACGTCCTGACGCTCCAGTATGACGCCGCCGCCCTCCCATCGGATGTGTACACGATCCGGCTCTTCCGATTCTGGGATCTGGCAGGCAATCTCACGGAAGTCACGGACGAAACAGGAAGCCGTACTTTCGGTATCACGGCACCGGTAACTTCCACTCCGGCTCCGCTTCCTGAAAGTGCATGGAACCGTGACGTGACGGACGGTTCCTTTGCCTTCACGGCCTACCTGAACGGCTACGTGGAAAATGGAGCTCCGATCCAGTTCCAGATCACGCTCCGCCCCGGCGAAACTCTTGATTTCCGCTACCCGAAGAACGAATTCGGCTCCGGGATCACGGCTTCCTGGGAAGTCATTTCCTCCGATGCTTCCGGCATCACGGGCATCGTGACCGTTTCGGCAAACGGAAACGGAACGCTCGGCGATCCCGGCTCCAATGGTGCGGTCTTCGTGCTGACGCTCCTGCGGAATACTCAGGATGAAGTCTCAGAAGAAACCGCTTCTTCTTCCGGCATGGAACTGACATTCTCCACCATTACGGAGCACTCCGCAGACACCGCAGAGCCCTCCTCTTCGGACCCCATCCGCCAGGCTTCCGTCACGGGAAAACTCACCGACGCCGGCGAGCTCGACTCCTACCGCTTCACCGCATCCGCGTCTGCCCAGATCTCCGCAGCCGTCATGGGGATCTCCGGAAATGAATTCGTCCTGCGTCTTTACGAGCTCCAGGACGGCATCAAGACCAAAATCGCGGAAGGAACTTCCTTCGACACGATGTCCGCGTGGCTTCAGAACATTGGAAACACGGCAAACGCTCCAATAGAGTACATTCTGGAGGTCTCTTCCGCAGCAGACGCCATTTCCGGCACAGGCGAGTACCGTCTGGTCGTCACAGAAAACGCGGTCTTCAACGGAACGACGAACAGTACGATGGAAAATGCGCTTTCGCTCGACAAAAATGCGTCCGCGGTCGGGCACGTTTCCAGCGAGCAGATCACGATGATCCCCTCCGATACCCGCCAGGCCATGAGCGGAAACTCCATTGCCGCGAATGACCGATTCCTCTTCGTCGGGGTCCCCGGCGACTCGGAAAACGCCGATCTTGCCGGAAAAGTCATCGTGTACGAATTCAACGGGCTGATTTGGGAAGAGATCGCGACTCTGAAAGCAAACGATTCCGCAGAAGGTGATCTTTTCGGCACGACGCTGGCTCTCGACGGCAACACGCTCGCAGTCTCTGCCGTCAATACGCAGAACGCCAACGGCACCCAAGGCGCGGTCTACCTCTTCACGATCGAGCCGAACGGAACGTTCACGCAGAGCATGAAGATCCTCAATCCGACGGCAAACACCGATTTCGGAAGCGTGATGGACTATGCTGACGGACTGCTCGTTACGGGAACGCAGAACATCGGTTCGATCGCGTACGTCTTCAAGATCACGGGGAATTCCTACCAGACGTACCCGCTGGATCAGTTCCTCGACGTGCTGAATCTCGACACGCAGAACACCGGAACACGCAACTGGCCGGCTCTTGGCTACTCGGCAGCCGTGAATGGTGATCTGATCGTTTTGGGGGCGCCGGGAACGGAGAATTTCCAGCTCAACGAAACGCTTTACGAGTCCAGCGGCGCGGCTTTCATTTTCCGCATGACGGAAAACGGTCTCTCGCTCGTTCAGGTCATCCAGACCAGCGACCCGTCCGACACCCTGCTCGGTTTCTCGGTCGCGGCAGACGGCGGGATCGTGACGGCACTGGCATCCTCTTCCTCCGGAAACGTACTTTACACGACGGACCTGAATGAGCTTAACACTCGGACCATCCTGCCCGAACAGACGGAAACCTCCTACTTCTACGAAAAGACCCTGACGTTTGAAAACGGCATCCTTTCCGTTGCCGGACAGTCCAAAGAAAACCTCGCGTTCACCATGAAATTGCAGGAAGACGGTTCATGGATGCGTCTGAACACTTCCCAGCTAGAGGTTCTCGAAAATTCCAGTCTCACGAACATTTCCTTCGGTTTCGATTCCGCATGGACGAACGGCACGCACTTCGTCAGCGATCCCAACGCCTTCCTCTACACCATGACGGCAGGCATGATCCACTCCTTCGACCACCAGAGCGATTTCTACCGTTTCACGACGGAAGGCACCTCGATCTCCGTCCGCCTCACCCCGTCGAAAAAGGCCGCGTCCGATTCCGAGCCTTCCATTACGGCACAGGTACTCGACAAAGCGGGAAAATCCTTCACCGGCACGTACGCCGACGGAGTCTGGCAATTCAGCGGTCTCGATTCCGGCACGGAGTACTTCCTGAAACTGACTGCCGCGGAAAATTCGGCCGTGGACTACGCTATGACCGTCGAAGGGATCGTGCAGGCGGAAAACACGCTGTCCGCAGAGACCTTTGAGATCTTCACAGCTTCCGGTGCCGCAGACATCTCGCAGACGCTTGACGGACGGATCACGAAAGTTACGCTCACTTTCGGGAATGAGGCGCTTCGCGCGGACCGGCTTTCCGCCGCCAGCGTTTCTCTCTTCAACGGCAAAGAGTGGGTAAACGCCGATGCGTGCCAACTGTCTTCGGACCTGCATTCCGTTACGTTCACCTTCGGGAGCGGCTTGACGCTCTTCACGGCAGAACCGAAACTGCAGATCGCCGCGCTCGATTTCTGCACGCTTGAAGGCGCCGTCCTCAAACTTGCAGATCTTGCTGCGGGAGAAACTGCGGAATTCCAGCTGAACGTTTCCGAAACTTCCGTCACGCAGAAGATGAAAGCCTCGACAGGATCGGTCCAGATGACCTGGAATTTCGGCCAGGAAGTCTCAGCTGGACAGAATTCCTGGGCGGATGCCGTCTCGATCCGCTTTACTTCAGCAGAAGGCGGACCGCAGGAAGACGTCACGAACTCCGGTAGATTCACGTACGCGGACGGGATCCTGACGTGGACCTGGAACGAAACGCCGGCGACTGGCGATCAGTTCTCAGTTTTCCTCGATGCGTCGCTCCTCCGGACCGTTTCCGGCTCGCCGTTTGCGGGGCTGGAAGAACTGGAAGACGGTGCATGGGGCCTGAAAAAAGAATTCACGGTGAATCTGGACGCCTCGATGCAGACTCAGCTCATCGTACGGAAGACCTCCTCCATTGCCGAAGCCGACGGCATCCCCAAGACTGCGCCGGAAAGTGAAGGATGGGCCCACGAATGGAACACTGTCTGGGTCGAGCTTTGGGGCAGTGTCCAGTCGGTCAGCGAATACGGTATCGTCCGGTATGAGGCGCAGATCACCTACGATCCTGCCCTCTTCTCACCGTTCGATGCGCAGGGAAACGCTGTTTTCCAGTTTGACTCCGCTCTCTTTTCCTCGGTCTCCGTCACGAAAGTGGAAGGCCGGAACGTCTTGCAGATCCAAGCAACGGCACACGCGAATATCGAAAACGCAGGTGCTGCCGACTTGGAAGGAAACGGCTCGCAGGCTTTGATCGCAAGCATCCGTTTTGCCCCCGCAGGAAAAAGCGGCGTCGCGAACATCTACGCGAACGGCGATTACGTACCGACGCCCATGGGAACGGCTTTCGTCGAAAATTCCATTTCCGTCGAGGCTTCGAATGGGGCTCTCCTGACCGAAAACGCACAGGAAACGCCCGACATCATGCCGAACGTCTACCCTGTCATTTACGACCTGAACGACGACGGACAGATCACCATCACCGACCTCGTGCGTTTCGCCAAAAACTACGGAAGATCCAGCCAGTCCACTGCGCCGGATCTCTGGAATTCGGCTGCCCTTTGCGATTTTGACCAAAATGGAAAGATCGACATCACCGACCTTGTGCAGTTCGCCAAGAACTACGGACGAAATATCAACAGTACGCAAGAGATCTCTTTCAAATCTCAGCTTACGCAGGATTGGGGACCCGTCTCACTGACAGATGCGGCTCTGAACGTTTCAGAAGTTCTGGCGGTCACGGAAAACGCAGGCCTGATGCAGACTTCCGGAATTTCCGAGTACGGTACAGCCACGATCTCCACAGCGGATCCGCTTCCCGCACTGACGCCGGAACCGGTCGAAAGCACTGCCGTTTCTGAGGCCCGACCCGTGAAATTCAATTCCTTCGACACCAACGTGGCTCGAACGGATTGGACGGCACTGCTCCCGTATCTTCAGGAGGAGACGAACACGCACGTTTCGGCAAACACTGCAGAGGTTTTGAACGCTCCGCAGCTCCTGGACAAGATCTTCGCAGAAAAAGAAGAAGAGACCGACGGATTCCAATTCGTTTTCGATTCCCCCGAAAAAATTCAGGTCCTCTCGATGACAGACGCGAAGACGGACTCAAAGCTGCTGGATTCCATCTTTGCTGAAGAAGACTGACCTTTCAACAGACGGTCTTTCGACATTCCCTCCGGCAAACGTTCCTCACGAATTTGCCGGAGTTTTTCTTTATCAAGGGCCAGCAGTAGACACCAGTACCAGAAAGACCAGAAACAGCTCCTTCCGATCTAGGAAAAAGCCTTCAAAATTAAAAATATTTTACAATTCGCAACTTTTTTAAAAAATTTTCTTTTCAACCTCTTGACTTTTTACCGAGAATAAAATATAATATATACATAATAACATATTGGCTTTGTTTGCCAAAAAGAATTCGCTAACAGCACGAAAACTTCGACACTTTTCTCCGTTATGCGAGAGGCTGACCTTTTACCGTCAAGGTAAGAGGCGGTATGTAATTATATTTGCATACTTCGGTACAATACCAATAAGAGCGTGTTCGGCTCCTTCGGGGGTCGTCCCGTATCTTTATTGGTAAGGTAGTCGAAGACCTTCGTGCTGGGATACGTATGACGTACTCCCTTTTTTTATTTCTTGCGGTAAGAAATAAAGGTGAGTATATTCCCTAACTGTACGAAGGAGCTGCCATGGCATAACTCTCTATATTTAACTTCATGCTTGGAAATAGAGTTTCGTATCTGTTCCTTGTTGCAATCATCCTCTCTGTAACTCTTCCCATTTTTGTTGAATGCGGCAGAGAACGTATCGTGTTCCTAGATGGCGGGAAAACACTTTATCGTATTCAGACTGATAAAATCTCTGAATATCAGCTAATGAAGGAGTAACAAGGATTGATGCGGGGGCATTTAGTAATTGAAATTATCTAAAAATGATGAAAGAGGAGTTTTCATGAGTACTGAATTTGTCGTTATTATGGGACAACGTGGATATGGCAAGACGACGATCCTGAATCGTTTGTTAGGCACAGGTTGGACTACCGCTGCGGCTACAACGGGAACACTTTTGCCGCACATAAAAATTTATCAAGATATTAGTGATGAGGATGAAAAAAAGTCAACTTATGAAGAAACGTGGGTACCGTATGTGAAGTCTCGTCATGATTCAAGCCAGCTTGACGACCAGCTCGACGGTTTGATTCTTCGTCAGCAAATTTCTCAAGAAATCTCATGGTATCCAGAAAGCGAGCTTTTTTCTGAGCGCAAGTTAACAAAAGGTATAAAAAATCTCATTTTTGTGGATTTGATGGGCATTGGGGAATCTTTGGTACTAAACCAGCCCTATTATGAAATTTATCGTGAATTTGTTAAGAAGGCAACACATGTTTTATGGATTACAGATGCCTCACGGCGTGGTTATTTAGAAGATCAATGTTGTTTGCGAGAAATCAAAGACTCGATGTCCAATATTAAACGATTTACAATTCTCTTAAATAAAGCGGACTCTATAGGCCTTCGAAAAAACGAAAACCCTAATCCTGTGCCAACAGAATATCAAAAGAAGTTACTTAAAGATAAACTGTCCGTAGTTACTCAAAGTTTCCACGAGATAGCTCCCCATCTTTCCATTACAGAAAAGGATGTAATTCCTTTTTCTGCCTATTATGGATGGAATTTTGAAGCATTGTCTCAACTTTTTTTTGAGTAATAGTTTTTTTAACCTTTTTTAAGCAGAAGGAGTACTTATGCCTACATTTTTTAACATTTTCGGAAGAAACAACCAGGAAGAGAAGCCGACCATACCGCTTGTGGTTGCTCTTAACAAGGTTGACAAGTTTGAACCGGGTGACTGGGATCACAAAATCAATCAGCCTTCAGAGGATCAGAAAAAAAACATCGAAACACGTTGTAAGACGATTAGTCGCCAAATTGCAAGAACAACGGGCATTCCTGCAGATCAGATCGTCTATTATTCTGCATTACAGTACTATCGTACCGAATGTCTGATTCTGGCGCTGATTTTGGCAACTAAGTTAGGGTTCAAATTCAATGAATTCCACTACTATGACTTTATTGATAAGATCACGGACCCGGAAGCTTTGGCCGAAGTGGACAAATATTATAAAGAAAAATATAAAGGCAAAGATCGCAAGAATACCGGGAAATCCTTGGGACATGCCTTTATTGAATACCTGAATTCGAGACTTCCGAAAGACCAAGTCTCTCAATTCAAGAAAATGTATGAACAGGAAATGGAAAAAGCACCGAGTGTCCTTTTGCTTGGTCAAACTGGTGTTGGCAAAACACAGACAGTGAGTGCCTTGCTAGGCCAGGATCCGGAAAAGCTGGGAGTCAGCCATTTGGATGTTGGTACGACCGAACGGCATGCATATAATTTGGAAGCCAACGGTGCCAAGCTGCAACTGGTTGACCTTCCGGGATATGGTGTAAACGAAGAAGAAGACGCAAAGTATTACGAGCTTTATAAAGACTCGCTGAAAAATGCAGACGTTGTTTTGCTGGTTATCGAAGCAACTCAAGGTGCTTTTGCCCAAGATGAAAAAATGATCAATAACCTGATTACTTGGATGAAAGAAATAGGCAAGTGCTAGTAAATCTAGTATACAAGCCTTGAATCCTGATTTGTAATAGCTTAATTCGAAAAAAATATATTACAAATCTGTAGTGATTATTTGAGAAGAAGTAACAGGAAAATACGAATGGACTTCCTGTTACATCTTAAATAATGGTATATGATGAAAATAGTGTTAGGAGTATACTAACCTAGGAAACTAAGATATAAACTTGGAGGTTTAAAATGCCTGCAGATGATTGGAGAAGACGTCTCCACGAAGCGGTGGATCAACTCAATAAAACGGAAGGAGAACAATTGGCCGGTAGCTGGGAGCGGTTTCGCGACTGGGCTAATGGTATTCTTCGTAGCATTGGAGTTGTACTAGAAACAATTGGTATGGCACTGTGGTCTTTTTGGAAGGGTTTCGTGGACATCTTCACCTAATTTTAAAATTTTTTGCCAAAGAAAACAGCGCAAGTAAGTCCATACTCGCCATGGCATAAATGTCCGAGAGGGAAAACATTTTGAAAATTGGCAACCTCGAAAAACCACGTTTTTCGAGGTTGCCAATAACCTTTTGGTGTATTTCGCATCTTTTCGAGTTTTTCGTGTTTCCTTTCTGAGAACTCCTCAGTGGTTTCCGAGGTAAAAAAGTTTCAGAGAGGACCGTGGATCTTCGGTCAGAATCAAAAACTTTTAAAAAAGCGAAAAAATTTGCAAAAAAACGACCACCCCCTACTTGCAAAAAAACGCCGATGCGATATAATACATTACATAATTAAACGCCTCGTTAGCTCAGTTGGTAGAGCAGCTGACTCTTAATCAGCGGGTCATAGGTTCGAGTCCTACACGGGGTACTAAGGCAGGAGAAATTCTTCTTCTGCCTTCTTTTTTTTGCCC
>SUVI01000061.1 GCA_015062085.1 Planctomycetaceae bacterium | reverse complement strand
GAGAACCAGGTCAAGGCTCCGAACTTCAAGGCGATCCGCCGCACCGAAGCCAACCATCAGGTCGAAGTCACCGGCCGCAAACTGCGCAAGCTCATGAGCTGGATCGACGCGAAAGAAGTCTGATCGAATTCCGTTCGATCCACTGACTGAACGATAAAGAAACCGGAGTGTGGACCCCCATGTTCCGGTTTTTTTGTGAGATGGATCTTGAAAATGGAGGAATCGGGATTCTCGGTGAAAAAAGAGGTTCCTCCGGCAACTGCGTCCAGTTTTGCCACTGAAAACACAGAAAATGCACTGAGGAACACGGAAGGGGGAGCGTACGGACGCAAATTTCACGGAGAGTATGAAAAGACAGAAAAATGGTTCTTTCCCAACTCGCTGTGAATTTGGTGTTGAAAATTTCCATTTGGTGTGTCTTTGTGTCTCTGCTGTATTTTCAGTGATAGAAATCGCGATGTGGGTTGGAGAGAATTTTCGGAAGAGTCTTTTTCAGGGGCTTGCAATTTTCCTGAAAGTATGGTATAAAATGGTTTAGAAATGGTGATGTTGATGGAATTTTAAGGCCATTTCTGCTTTTCATGGACGCAAGATTCCGAATCAGAAAGAACCCCATGACGATTTCCCTAAGATCCTTCATTTTCAGCTGTATTTTTGCCATTTTTGTCTGCATTTCTGCGAGCGGGGCGGAGTATGCGAATCCGGTGGTGGTCGTGGATGGGAATGGGGGGGCGTATTGGGGAAGTGCGGCGGATCCGTGCGTCGTGAGGGCGGAGGATGGAAGTCTTTATTGTTTCGTGACCGGACGGAAGGTCTTTCGCAGCGAGGACGGCTGCCGGTGGAACGTAGTGACAGAGCAGCTTTTTCCAAAGCCGACGTGGGGAAATGCGTACTATGGTAAACCGATCAAAGCGGAGGTCTGGGCACCGGACGTCTGCAAGGTGAATGAGAAGTGGATCTACTATTATTCGCTCAGCGGATGGGGGATGCCGTGCGGGATCGGTTACGCCGTCGCGGATGAGATCGGCGGTCCATACCAGGACATGGGCCCGATGTTCACTTGCCGCGAGATCGGGATCGAAAACTGTATCGATCCGCAGGTCATCGTCGAGGACGACGGCTCGGTCTTCATGGTGATGGGGTCTTTTCGCGGACTTTACCTGATCGAGCTGACTTCCGACGGACTGGCCTGCCGAAACGGGACCGCGTATCAGAAGGAGCACAAAACGCTCATCGCCGGCTATCCCGGACCGTGGGACGGCGCGACGTATGAAGGGAGCTGGATCTTGAAAAAAGACGGTTTCTACTACTATTTCGGCAGTGTCGGCACATGCTGTGAGAGACGCCGATCGACGTATCATGTCCGCGTCGCGCGCTCAAAAGACATTCGCGGTCCCTACTGCGGCAAAGACGGAGTCCCGCTGACCGAGGCCGGAAACGGTAAAACCTACGGCGAGCTGGTCGTTCATGCCGGTGACTCTCCGGCAAAGCAGGTCTTTGGTCCCGGACACAATTCGGTACTCCAAGACGACGCGGGCGAATATTGGCTCTGCTATCACGCGTATACCGACTTGGACGCCTGCCGGACACGCCATTTTTTCCTTGACCGCCTTCTCTGGGACGCGGACGGTTTCCCATACGTGAAAGACCGCCATCCCTCCTTCCAAGAGACGCTTCCCGGCCCGCAAATACGCAGTTTCACGGAGTGAATGGTCTCGAAATCCAGCACGCCGCCGACAGTGAAAGTCTGCGGGAAAAAAACGTACTAGATGACACACCGTTTTTGTCCCTTAAATTTCCGAGTCTTCCAACTCCCCATCGTTCTGGTAAAGAGTAAGTATTTTTTCCGCCCGAGCACGAACGAGCTGCCGAAGTGCGGGCGGAGAAAGTACTTCGACCTCACTGCCGTAGCCAAGGATCCACCACACGATCTCACTGAAACCGGAAACCGTGAAAAACAGATCCACAGTTCCGTCCGCATTCCAAATGACCTGCTGCGTTTGGTGCCATCGGACCTCCGCGACATTCCGCGCCACAAGACTAGAAAATCGCAGCCGAACCTCCGAATCCTGCTCCCCGCGGATCATGTTCCACGCGTTTCCGCGATACCGCTCGTAACTCCAATTGATCGGAAGGAAAAATCTGCTGTCCGGCAGCAGATCGACGGAGAGAAAGCGCTCCATATTAAACGTCCGTATCTCATGATGATACCCCGAACGTCCGGTAACGTACCACGCGCGGTGATTGAAGTGGATGTAGAACGGCGCAAGACTCGTACGAAGTACTCGACCGTCAAAAATGCTGTCGTACTCGATGAAAACCTCGACTCGCTTTTCCTGCGCCTCAAGAAGAACTCGAAGCCACTGTCCGCCCGCCCCGCATGAAGTAGGACCGATCTCCATTCCCGTGCGAAGAGACGCAAGCCTATCCTGCGGCCCAATGAGACCTCGAGAAAGATGCTGAAGTTTCAGTAAGACCGACTCAAGATGCGTTAAATACGGAACTTTATGCAGCTGCTCCAGCCCAAGCTGACAGGCAAGGTAGAGTGAAAGAAGTTCCGGATACGAAAGGGCAAGAGACTGAAAATTGCAATCCGACGCTGGATCATAGTGAAATCTTTTCCTAGCATCGACCTGCAGTCGGTCCCCCAAAAATGCACGTACTTCCTCTAGGTCACGATAAAATGTGCGTTTTGAGATATTCGAAAAATGCTGAAAAAGCTCATCCTGCGTAAACCATCCAGATTGAAGGATCATAAGCAGTCTCAGGATTCGTTCAACGTGCGAGACAGGCGAGTTTCCATGAACTTCTTTCTTCGTATCGGCATTCTTTTCAGGCATGGAAACAGGAAATATCGTGTCGAATAGGGAAAACTTGACAAACTGATAAACGTACTCGTATTTTCAACTCCACTCCCAATATTGGCCCAACCCCGCTTCGACCGCAGCACGTACGCCTAGCGAGGCGGGAAAACATGCACTTCCTCCCGCCTCGCATTACGTTTCACTCGCTATTTCGACTTATTCCGAAAGCGGTTTTTCGATCACGTGGTCCACGATATGGTACGCACAGGCTTCCTCGGCCGACATGAAATTGTCGCGGTCTGTGTCGGCCACGATCTTGTCGTAAGAATGCCCCGTGTGCTGGAGAAGAAGACGATTGAGCTTCTGCTTCGTCTTTTCAAACTCCGTCGCATGAATGAGGATCTCTTCTGCCGTTCCCTCCATCCCCGCACTCGGCTGGTGGATCATGATACGCGCGTTTGGAAGCGCATACCGTTTGCCCGGCGTCCCCGACGCAAGCAGAAACGCCCCCATCGACGCACACTGACCGATGCCGTACGTCCGAACGTCACACGAAACAAAATTCATCGTGTCGTAAATCGCCATTCCAGCCGTCACGCTCCCGCCCGGCGAGTTGATGTAAAAGTGAATGTCCGCCTTCGGATCTTCCGACTGCAAATACAGCATCTGCGCTACGATCGAATTGGCCGACTCGTCCGAAACTTCCGTCCCGAGAAACACGATCCGGTCACGAAGAAGCCGACTGTAGATGTCCATCGCACGTTCGTCGCGTCCGTTTTTGTCAATTACGAAAGGGATCAATGCCATTTTGTATTCTCCTGCGTACTATTTGCTCTCTTCTTCGGGTTTCTTCACGATCGTATCCACGATACCGTACGCAACAGCCTCTTCCGCCGTCATGTAGTAATCGCGGTCCGTGTCCTTCGCGATCTCTTCCACAGCTTTTCCCGTGTCTGCCGACAACAGCTCGTTCAGCAGCGCACGCGTCTTGAGGATCTCCTGCGCCTGAATGTTGATGTCAGAGACCTGACCGCCGACCTGCCCCCACGGCTGGTGGATCATGACTTTCGCGTGAGGAAGAATAAAACGCTTCCCCTTCGTTCCGCCGCCCAGAAGCACCGCAGCCGCACTGGCCGCAAGCCCCACACAGTACGTGTTCACCGGACAACTCAAAACGTGCATCGTATCGTACACCGCCAGCATCGCACTCACGCTTCCGCCCGGCGAGTTGATGTAGAAATGAATGTCCTTCTTGCGATTGTCGCTCTGCAGATAAAGAAGCTGCATCACGATGGCGTTCGCATTCGCGTCCGAAATCGCCCCCTGAAGAAAGATGATCCGATTCTCAAGCAGAAGATCCGAAATAGTCATCTGCCTCTGACGCTGATAGTCACCCGCGTTCATGATCGGTTCCATAGGCTGCATGCCGCGAAGGGAACTGGAAAGAGGATTGGTGAAATGATCCATATATTCTTCTCCAAACAAAATTTGATGTGAATCGTAAAGGAAACAGAAGGAAAAACCTGAATGGGAACAAATCCACAAACGAAACAATGCCGAATCGACGAAATTATCGATTCGGCAAGATCGAAACAGTATTCATGTACTGTCAAATTCTAGAAGAAGAGGCCAGAAATCAGTTTTCTTCCGCCGTTTCTTCCGCATTTTCCGTTTCTTCTGCCTCTTCGGCCTTGCCGGTACCGCCAGCCGGGAATTCGACCGTCGCCATTTCTTCCGGATACGGCTCAAAAGTCGTTTCTTCGAATTCCGCACTGGCCAAAATCAGCTCGATGACCTTGCGCTCGATGATCTGATTGCGCAGAATGTCCATGCGATTCTGCTTCTCCAGACGCGCACGCACGCGACGGGCAGAGTCATTCGTACGAGCCGCGATCTCCTGGATCTCTTCATCGTAATCGGCTTCTTCCGCTTCGATGTTCTCGTTCTCCGCGATGCGCTCGAGGATGAAGTGCTCTTTGAGCAGTTTTTTCGTCGATTCCAGACTGTTCTGACGCAGAATGTTCAGATGCTCCTGGATCTTCTCAAGCGGGAAACCGCTGCGCTGGAGCTCCAGCATCGTGCGGTATAGTTCACGCTCCGCCTGACGTTCGAGAAGGACCGGGGGAAGTTCCCAGTCAGCAGACTCAAGCAAAAGCGCCGTGATCTTTTCGCGGGCGACCTGCTGCTGCTGATAGACCATCTGGCTCTCAAGGTTCATTTTCAGGAACGCATCATAGGCTTCCTTATTTTCCATTCCCATGCGGTTCAGGAATGCCTCATCAACTTCCGGAATGTCCAGCTTGCAGACCTTCTGGACTTCAAACACGGCTTCGACTTCCTTGCCGCGAAGAAGGACATTCGGTGCAGATTCGGAAAGAGTGAATTTCAGCGTACGAGTCTCTCCAGCCTTCACGCCGGCCATCTGTTCGTCGAATTTCTCGATCGTCGCGTCACTGAAAAGAAGGGACGGACGAAGACGAATGACTTCGTATTCACTGGAATTGATGATCTCGTCATTGTAACGGATGAACAGCTTCGAAGCAATGTAATCGCCAGTCGCAGCACCTTCTTCCGATTCGTCCAGTTTGCCCATGCGGGAACGGAAAGAAACCGACGCAGCCTCAATGTCGGCATCCGTGAAATCACGGACCGGCTTCTCAAGTTTCATACCCTTCCATTCCGGAAGTTCGAATTCCGGACGCACTTCGATGTCGTACTCAAACGTGAAATCGCCAGTCTTCGGCAGTTCCAGCGCAAGATAATCAAACATCGGGTCACTGATGGGAGCCAGATTTTCCGAATCATTCACCTGCGAAATACTCTCCATCAGGAGCGCATTCTTGACGCGGTCAGCTACATCTTTGTAGAAACGGGCCTTCACGATCGACATCGGAGCACGGCCAGGACGGAAACCCGGAAGCTGCGCGACCGGTTTCAGATGCGCAAATTCCCTGTCCATGAAACGGTCGATGTCCGCACGCGCGATCGTAATCGTAATGTGGCGTTCGCAAGCACTGCGAGCGTCAACTTTAATGTCCAGATTCAGTTTCTGTTCCGAAGAATTCATTTCGTCTGCCATGAGTTTACCCCATCACTTTAAAAGGGATGACGCCAACTGTTCCTACAGTCGGCTTTCATATTCCAAAATACCGTTTTCCCCCTCAAATCTCCGGAAAACCCATACCTCGCTTGCTGAAAACGACAGGAGACTCCAGCCATGAGGGAAATCGGACGTCAGGTTCCAATATGGCAAACGGCTCAAGCAAAAGCCAGAGCCGTTAAACCAACATCTTAAATTAGAGCGGGCGAAGGGGTTCGAACCCTCGACAACGACGTTGGCAACGTCGTGCTCTGCCAACTGAGCTACGCCCGCAATGTTCTGCTGAACTATCTGCTGCCTGAAATCAAAATCAGGTCTTTTTTCAAAAGCGGGCGAAGGGGTTCGAACCCTCGACAACGACGTTGGCAACGTCGTGCTCTGCCAACTGAGCTACGCCCGCAGAGCATTTGAGACTTAACTCAAATGACATAGTGCATTATACTCATTTTTGAAAACTCTGCAAGGGGTACCCCTCGAAATTTTTCCAATTTTTTAAAATTTCTTGAAATACCCCTAAAAACACTTCATTCCGCCTCGGAATTCCAGTATTCCGGAGCTTCTACCCAGATCTCGTGATTATTCTCATCCAAAGCCATCGTGTCGAGGTACTTCTCAAGAGATTCCTGCCACTTCATGTACGACGGGGAAAGATGCAGCGCCTGGTAGTCATGCGAAAGCGCGGAACCCGTGTATTCCATCGTGCGGATCACGTAGTATTCCGGCGCGGTCTTCCCGAAGATCAGCGACCCCGGAAGTTTCACTACGCGGAACGAAAGATTCTGGAAATTGTGCTTCCGAACTTCCTCGCGGATCTCGTCCGGAACATTTTTCAAAAGAGCGACAAATTCTTCCGCCTGACTCTCGACCTCATCTTCAAGACGCTCTTCCATAGCATCCCGATCGTTTCCAACGGGTTCAAGCTCATCCGTTTCGGAAACGCCAGCTTTCATCTCCCCGCCAAGTTCGTCTTCCGATCCCGCAATTTCTTCGGAGTCTGTTTCCTCGAGGGCATCCAGCTCTCCAAGCTCCTCTGTTTCCTCTGCATCCTCAGCTTCCTCTTCCACGGCCGGTCCGACCGCGATCTCCATCATCTCTTCACCGTCTTCCGCGCCCTTTGCATCTTCAGCATCTTCAGTCTCTTCGGCATCTTCAATATCTTCAGTCCCTTCAGCATCTTCAACTTCTTCAGCTTCTTCTGCATCCTCTAAATTTTCCGCCTCATCCGAATCGACCAGCATTCGACCGCCGTTTTGTGCACGAACGTTTCCCTCTCGTTTTTTACGAGCCGACGGCGCAGCGTCTTCATCCACGATCTCGACCGCAAATTCTAAGTCATCCGCTTCCTCACCCGTTCCGGCAGCCTGAATACCGCCATTCGACGCAGCTTCCTCCACTGCAGATTCCACGATCTTCAATACATCGTCATCCACATTCTCGCCAACATGACCGAAGTTCTCCGAACTCATCAGCGTACTGTGCGGCAGTGCAGGATCCAGCGTTTCCTGCGTTTCGGGTGTTCCCGTCTGCGTTCCTGGGGCGGCATCCCAGATGTCTTCCGAAAGATTCGCCAGACTGCCGATCCGCGCAATATGGCAGACTCGGGCGTTCACGACTGCCGGGGCACCTTCCGTCTCCGTTTCTGTATTCTGCGTCAGATCCTTCAGTTCATCACAGCCGGCCAGCATGACCAGCGCCAACAGGGCAAGCCCCCGGAATACTTTACTCATGGTTTCACTCCGTCTCTTTTTTTGGATAAAAATTAGGTTTGATGGATGTTCGTCTATAAAACGGTCTTCACTGCTCCGCTCCGACACTGGATCCCGGCGTTTCCGTCGGCGTTTCCGTCGGCGTTTCCGTCGGCGTTTCCGTCGGCGTTTCCGTCGGCGAAAGTTCAGAGTATCTCTGCTCTTCTCCCAGTTCCTCAAGCGTCAGCAGGGATGGTTCTTCTTCACTCATCTCCAGTTCCTCTTCAAGAAGACGGATCGCCGGCGCACCTGCATGCGGTCCCGTCACGTCCAGAGGAAGCTCTTCCGATGGAATGCTTTCTTCCTGCTCTAGGAATATCAAACTCTGCGGCGGATCCTGATGCCATTCATTCGCCAGAAACGTCAAATTCTTAAGTGCCGTCTCCATTTCCTGACGCCATTTTGAGTCCTGATCCTGCGCGACGAGCTCTTCCGCATACTTTCGGCATTCCTCGTATGAAGTGTAGTCCCGGCACACAAGATTACTCTCTGCGTAACTAATATAAATGCCCGCCCGGACCTGAAGATCTTCTACTTTGGGGATCAGCTGTTCGCTTTCATAAAGAAGACGAAGGGCTGCTGTCTGATCCCCTTTCACATAGTAAAGTTCCGCAATGCGCGGCAATACACGAAGCTGAGCCGTCAGAGACCCCGACTTCGCCACTTCTTCTACCACCGCCGCAAGTTCCTGCTCGATCTGCTCGTCGACCCTCTGGATCTTCTCACGGATCTCGTTCAATGGCGCAAGAGTTTCCGATTCCAGCTCTTCCAGATCCGGCACCAAAACCGCCTGTTCCTGAAGTACCTTACGTTCCCCCATCAACTCATGAAGTACAGCGATCCGCTCGGTCCACACTGCGACCTCCTGTTTCAGCTGATACTGTGCGCAGGATCGGTATATCATAAACATCGTGCCGACCGACAGCAGGAAAAATACACCAATAAAAATATGAAGGAACGTTTTATTCATACGCGTTTTGACAATATATATTATAATAGCGGGAACTGCTAAAAATACTCTCGTTTTCACACTGGAAAACATTTTTTAGAAAGTCCCTGGCAAAAAACCGCCGAAAACACCCTGTCCGGCTCTTCCCGAATGCGGATGCCGAACAAAATGAAGCTGGAAAATGTCTCGTTTCCAATCATAGCATCTTTTTCCAGTTCCGACCAGACGAAAATCTCTTTTTTTATGGCAATTTCGGGAAAAAATAGAAATTTTACAGAATAGGAGGTTTCAATATCGACTCCCCGTCGATTGACTGACCTTTCATTAAAATTACCCATTCTAACAAAAATATAAAACAGGCAAAATAACACCATTAGCAGGGTTTTGATCTTTTCAGTAATTTTTGGTTTTGTTGGAATATTTCCACTTATAACTATACTGCCAGTGGAAATTTGCCGATTATATGGGTAAGCAGACTTCCGGAGATAATATTGTGGAAGTGTGCAATTAATATTCGAATGAGGAGGACCTCGTGAGTAACAAATGTAAATTAGGACTAATTAGCCGGAGTTTCATTGTGCTGAGCTTCGTTGCTGTCCTTAGCGGCGGCCTGGCAAAAGCGCAAAATCCGTATGACTCCGCCATGGCTAATTCGCAGATGGGTGGGAATGGAATCGCCCCGTCTGCCGCAGCATCCCCGCAGGGAAACGGGATGTCTGTTCCGTACGCAGTACCTTATGGAGGTACTGCAGCCACCCAGACAGCTTTGCCGACGGCTGATGGAGTCAATGCTCCACTCTCTGCATACAGCAGCGGTGCCGTGGGACAAAATGCGGGAGAAGTGTATGCTACACCGGTTTCCTATCAGGAACAGCCGACCTACGGCGCCGGGTTCAGTACGCTTCCGGATTACCCGCGTAATGAAGCATTCAATCCGTCGGCGGAATCCACTCCGGATCCCGAACCGGCCTATCCGCAGAGCCGTGCGGACATGGTCCCGGAACGCATCCACCGCGATCCGCCGCTTACTCCGTACGATCAGCAGGAGACCTACTCCTACATCACGGAGACGACGACTTCCAGCAGTACTTGCTGTCAGCGCTGCAATGAAGGTTACGGAAATCCGTACCTTTGGCAGATCGGCGCCTCGGCGAAAATAAAGCATCGCGCCAAATTCGAGAAGAGCGATCCGGCTTTCTATACCAGCAGCGGTTACTCGGTGATCGATTCGAACACGAGTTTCCCGGTCAGTGCCGGTATGGAGCTCTACCTGACCCGTTACCTTGGCCGTAACGCGTTCAACTTCGATATTTGGACCGAGCTGAAATTTGACGGTCTGTACGAGTGGGAGAACTCGAAAACCTACTACCCGCAGGAAAAGTTCTACTCGAACTTCGGCGTCGGCGGTCTGACTACCTACAGCTGGGAAGAATCGACGACAGCGGAAGACGGTACGACCAGCACGACAAAATACACTTCAATTCCCGGTATGCTGCACATGGATTACTCTGCGACCATGAACAGCGGCGAGATCATGTTTCAGTTCCGGAAACGCGGACGTCCGGATCCGCTCGTCGGTCATCCAAACGGAACGTGGACTCGTGAATGCCAGGGCGGGATCCGTTACACCCACATGGTCGGTGTGAACTACACGTCCTACAATGAAGAACTGGCCTGGTCGGGAACCAGCAATGTCTACGATTCCCAAAACAATTACATTGGAACCCAGGACGGACGTGCCGTCATCGAAGCCGACAACAACCTGCTCGGTCTGGCGTTCGGCGGAGAAATGGTCGATAAACACTGTGTCTGGAGCTGGGGTATGCACTGGAGATTCACTCCCTACCTGAACTTCATGGAAACGCAGATGAATTCCATGGACGGTTCCGCGAACTACATGGCAAAATGCTCCGAAACGGACATTTCCTATGAAGCCAAGTGGGGGATCTTCACGACACTGAAGACTGGAAAACACATGATCTGGCGTGTGGGATACGACCTTTCCTGCCTCGGAAACCTCGCACTGGCAAACCAGAATATGGACATCGGCGAGACGATCCACAACAACAACTACAACATTCTCCAGGAATTCACCCTCGGCTGTACGCTGGTCTGGTAATTCCTGAGAACTCACGGATCCTCAAAAAAAATGGACTTTGGGTAACGGATACTCAAAGTCCATTTTGTCTGTTCTGCATTCAGAAAAATACAAAAACTCAACGCTTGCCCGACACTCAACGCTTGTCCGGCTTCTGATCCGTGTGCATCTGCGTCGTACGTTCCACCGTCAGCGTCATCTGCTGTGACTTGCTCGAATTCTGCGAATCGATCACCAGCATCTGTCTCCCCTGCTCCGGAACATCGATCCGAAGCATGAACGTTCCATCCGGCTGGACCGCGACCCACTCCGAGTTGATCGTCACCTGATTATCCGGCGTCGTGCTGCCGTAAACGATCATTTCCGTCGTGACTCGCAGAGGAAATTCTTCCTGCGTGACCTCCGGAGCATCCACTTTCAGCGTCGAACTGTCCGAAGCCAGCGTGCGTGCCGTTCTTTCCGACCATTTTTTATACAAATTATGATTGTTCGGCGACCAAGATGGAGTTTTCGACGGCTGGATACCGCAGACGGACATCCACGCCACTTCCGCGGATTTTTCATACCGCAGCGCACTGCGGACCTGAGGCGTCGAAACGACATTGCTTCGAACGAGCGTGAAAAATTTCTTCTGCACCGTGCAGAAAAAACCAAGTTCCACGACATACGTCGCCGGCGGATTCGAAACCGGGATGAACCAGTGGTTGACGTGGCCATGAATGAACATATCGCGCAGATGATGGAATCGCCCGCCGCTCCCGTCTCCGTCATTCAACACAGTGATCCGAAGCATCGGACGTGCAGTAAACCAATACTGGCCAAGCCCTGCTTTCGCACGTTCCAGCGTCTTTCGGCGAAGACACCACGTCACGTGAAGCCAGTACGGGTCGATCATATCCAGAATGAACGAATCCTCCGCAATATCACTCTGCGCATCTGGAAGATACGCCAGCTCATTCGGACGGGATCGCGTGGAATAGAGCTGCGGCATGCTCTGATTCTGCGCAGCCGCTACTTTTGCGATCGAGGATTCCGTTTTCTTCAAAGAACTGCTCGCACGCTCCGTAAACGCACGCATCAACTGCGCATCCTGGTCCGAAAGCGGTACGGGAGACGGCGGATCCTGATCCTTCTGCTGACTCGGAAGTTCCGGAAGTTCCGATTTCTCCGGCGCCAAAAGATTCTTTTCTTCCAAAGATTTCAGGATCCGGGAGACCAATTCGGCCTTGCGCAGACTGTGAGTACGCGTGATCCCGCAGTCACGAGCGATCGGCTCCAGCTGCAGGACTGTCATTTTCCGTAGATCGGAAGCACAATACACGATAAAAACTCCTGTTCTGAGTCTAATTTAACGCCGCTGTCCCGTTTCGACCCGCCAATTGAAAGTACTGAAATGCATCGAACGGCACCAAATGACGCAAACGGAGGCCGAGGCGGCAGTTTGATTTTTAAACGTAACCATTATAGCAAAAATTCTTTTTTTTTCAATGGCAAAATAATAATATTCTCTCTTTTTTCTGGAAATCCCATTTTAAAAGGAACGAAATACTGTTTTTTTCCCGTTTTTTTAAAATCTCTCTTTACAGAAACTCCATCTTTTCGGTATGATAGAATACAGAATGGTTCGTTCTGCTGAAAACGTTCCCGCAGTCCAGCCTGTACTGCTTCCGGAATATTCACCGGAATATTCACCGGAATATTTACCGGACTATTTAAGGACAAAAAAATGAAAAGTACCCAGAAAATATACCGACTCGTAATTTCCGCAGCGGCTGCGCTGTCCCTGATCGTGACCTCCGGAAACGCTCTGCGTGCGGAAGAGGCCAAGACTGGCTACCGGCTCATCTCGCAAAGAACGCCGGGAAATGTTGATCTGGTCGAGAAGACGTTTGATGCCGCGGGAAATCTTCTTCTGGAGATGGACCCCCAAACGCAGCAAAACGTTTCCGCACCCAAATCTCCTAACGGTGAAAATGAAAACGAAAATGCAGATCCAAACGCGGATCCCAATGCAGATGCCGCAGCCTCCAAAACCGTCATCCAGAAGATCCCCATGAAAGTCACGAGCCGGCAAAAATACGAGGAAATCTTCATTCAGGAAGGCAATCTCCTCCCCGGCGAACGTGCAAAATCGACGCTCGGAGCATGGCATTTTCTCGAAAACGATACCCTCATCAAGATCGAAGAAACAGCCATGAAGCAGGAACTGGATCTTGCTCAGCCTCTTTTCGGCGTCGACATCAAGGACTCGCACATTCACATTTTCCGGCCGGACGGATTCCTCACGCGCAATGAACTGGACACGGTCAACATTCAGGGAAACACGCTCCTGGTCGACTACATTCTCCCGAACCGGACGAACGTGCAGATCGGTGAAAGCTGGAAACAGTCTCCCGACACGATGGGAATGCTCCTCCAGATGGATCTCGTTTTTAATTTGGACATTCAGACCACCCTGACGGACGTGCAGAAAAACATCGCGATCCTCGAAACGTCCGGCTGGCTGGAAGGAAGCTATGAGGGAAATACATCGAAGCTGGAAGTGAAGGGAAAATCCTATTTCGACCTGAAACGCGGACGCATCGTCTGGTTTGGGCTCGTCATCGAGGAAAAAAGGACTGCCGGCTACGTCACGCCGGGAATGGACGTCACCGCGAAAGTCCAGTACAAGATCACCCCCTTGACGGAATCGAAAAATCTCACCGACGCAACCGTCGGAAAGATCGCATTTGATGAAGCGCAGTACGGACTCCTGCTTTTCGAAGACCCCGGAAAAGCCTGGCGCGTCGTCCTGACGCCCGAATGGGAACCGATGAATCACAATAAATATCAGAGTAATTTCCGTCTCGTTTCCAACGGCGAGCTGGTCGCGCAGTGCTCCATCGCCTCCATTCGCGATACAAGAAGCACGCTGGACCTCAAACCGGAAGAGTATACTGCCAAGGTCCGCGAGATGCTCAAAGACCAGTTCGAAAGCATCCTGGACGTCAAATCGATGCAGAGAGACGACAACACGGAGATCACGCGCGTTGACGTCGCCGCAAAGTATGAGGACATGGACCTCCGAATGTACTATTATCTCCTGACGCGAAAAGGAGAGTCTCCCAGACAGTGCACGGTCGTCTTCACGCTGGAAGAGAATCTGGTGGAAAAATTCGGTGAGACGAACGAGGAACTGATCCAGTCTTTCACTTGGGGAGACTGACTCCGACATTTTCTGAAAAAAAGCCTCTCTGTGTGGGACAGCGAGGCTTTTTTCGTAAAACAAGACCGCGGAAAAACTACTTCACGATCTCGACTGCGCGTTCAAAGATCCCCATGGACCACGCGATGATCATTCCGTAATTCGTGATCGGCACATTCTGTTCCCGTGCCTGCATGATCCGCGAGAGAATGGCTCGCCGATTCGTCATGCAGCCTCCGCAGTGGATGATCAGTTTCCAAGGAGTCAGATCCTGCGGGAAATCGTTTCCCTGCACATGGTCAAACTGGATCTCTCCGCCCACAGCGTCCTGAAGCCAGCGCGGGATCTTCACCCGTCCAATGTCCTCGCCGATCGGATGATGCGTGCACGATTCCGCAATGAGGACCCGATCCCCCGGTTTCAGACGCGAAACGGCACGCGTCCCTTCGATGAACGTCGTAAGATCTCCTTTGAAACGTGCAAAAAGAACGGAAAATCCCGTCAGCGGCACTTCACGCGGAACGATCTGCGCGACCTGCCGAAAGACCTGCGAGTCCGTGACCACCAGCGCCGGCGGTTCCCGAAGTTTCTCAAGCGTCTCCGCCAACTCCGTCTCACGCGTCACGACGGCAATGATCCCGGAATCCAAAAGCTCGCGCAAGACCTGGACCTGCGGAAGGATGAGCCGGCCTTTCGGTGCCTCTTTGTCGATCGGAACGACCAGAACGACGGTACTTCCAGCCGGCACGAGATCCGAAACGATCTGCGGAGATGAGATCCACTCCTCGGAAACATTCTCTAGGATCTTCTGCTTTAATTCCGCAAACCCGCACCGTTCCTTTGCCGAGACCGAAACCGTCGGCAGACCGAATTCTTCCGAAAGGCGGGTACGCAGCATCTCGTCCGGCTCGTGAAGATCCGTTTTATTGAAAACGGCTAGGACAGGGACGTTTCTTCGCTGAAATTCAAGACGAAGTTCCTCTTCATACTGCGTCCATTCGTTTTCGCCAAGCACGAGGATCGCCAATTCCGTCCGGTCAAAAACACGTCGGGTCCGCTGGGCACGTTCTTCTCCAAGTGTCCCCGCATCATCGTCGATCCCTGCCGTATCGATAAAAAGGACCGGTCCGATCGGCAAAAGCTCCATCGGTTTTTCGACTGGGTCGGTCGTCGTTCCCGCCACGTCGGAGACGATCGAAACATTCTGCGACGTCATCATGTTCAAGAGTGAAGACTTTCCGGCATTCCGGCGTCCAAAGATCCCGATATGAAGCCGCATCCCGCGCGGCGCAGCCTGCATCTGACTCATTTTCTTCCTCTTTTCCATCCATTTCTGAAATAAAAAAAGCCGAACACCCGAAAGTGCTCGGCAAACAAATCAGTGATTTGTTTGAGAGTGATCTCACTCAGCAGCCGGAGTGGTTTCTGCAGCAGCCGGAGTGGCTTCTTCAGCAGCCGGAGTGGCTTCTTCGGTGGCCGGGGCAGCTTCAGTAGCAGCAGCTTCTTCGGTGGCAGCGGCATCGGTGGCGGCGGCATCGGTGGCGGCGGCCGGGGCGGCAGCTTCTTCAGCCGGGGCGGCAGCTTCTTCAGCCTTCTGGCAACCGACGAACATGGCACAGCTCAGCAGGATAGCAAAAAATCCAAATTTTTTCATAGTACTTTCCTCCAAAATGGAATAAATTTCAAATCATCGACTTGCGAGAACACTCCCGCATCAGAATCCGTAGATGATGAATCCTTAGATTCTTATATCGACTTTATTTTAACGAAATTTCAGTAAAATTCCAGTACACCCCCCCCAAAAAAAAGAAAATAATTGAAAAATTAAGAAAAAATATTCCAAATCTAGTACTTTTGGGGGGACACAAAGGCAAAAAATTTCCACTTTCTTTTTCGGCGTTCCCAATTAACATCATTTTCAAAACATAAAATAGCAAAAATGCAAAAACTATTCATCCAAAGTCCCAAAATCAAGATGTTTCTATTCTGCAACTGATGTAAAAATCCAAAGTACAGTTCAGCGTTATTTTCCTTACACCATGAATCTTCGATTCGAAATATTCTCTGAATATTCCGAAAAAACCTCCTGCAGATACTGGACGAAACGGCCAATTTGGTGTATGATGTATAGAATTAGGTAGAGACTCTTTTTTCGCACCGTCTCCCACAGCGGTCCCGGTCAGCGCCAACAGTCTCTGAAAAATAAAAAAACGAGCTCAGGAACGTTCGACGCCCGCCCGTCAGACGGCTCCAGTATTTCCGCACCGTGTTGTACGGTTTGCCGTGCCGTAAGATTTTTTGCTTCGGAGGCATTCCCGATACTTAGCGGCTTCGTCAAAATAGATAGATCCAAGAAAAGATCCTTTAAGAAAAACCGAAACGGATAAAAGAACAATGTCATCTGGAATAGAAAAAATTCGCAATTTGGGAATCATTGCTCACATTGACGCGGGCAAAACGACAGTAACGGAGCGTATGCTTTACTATTCAGGCTTCAACCACAGAGTCGGTTCGGTAGATGAAGGAACGACGACGACAGACTTTGACGAAGAGGAGCAGGAGCGCGGGATCACGATCTACTCCGCAGCGATCACGTTCGACTGGAACGACTGTATCGTGAACCTGATCGACACACCGGGTCACGTGGACTTTACGGCAGAGGTAGAACGCAGTCTTCGAGTTCTGGACGGCGCCGTCGTGATCTTCAGTGCTCGTGAAGGAGTGGAGGCACAGAGCGAAACGGTCTGGCGTCAGGCGGACAAATACAATGTGCCGCGCATGGCGTTCATCAACAAAATGGACCGGGAAGGTGCGAACTTTGAAGATACGGTCTCTGAGATCCAAAAGCGTCTGAACGCGAATCCGCTCGTTCTGACGATCCCCGTCGGTGCAGGCCCGGAACATATGCCGGATCCGTTCCGCGGCACGATCGACCTGATCCGGATGAAAATGTACGTCTGGGACCAAGAGTCCAAGGGGATGAAATTCGAAGTGCGCGACATTCCGGAGGAAATGCAGGATGACGCGGAACTTTGGCGTTCACAGATGCTCGATCAGCTTTCGATGTTCAGCGACGAGATCACGGAACTGATGCTTGCGGAAGAGCCTGTCCCGGAAGAACTCCTCAACCGAGTGATCCGCGACGCGACGATCCATCTTCTCTGCGTGCCGGTGCTTTGCGGAACGGCTCTGCATTACATTGGAGTCCAGCCGCTGATGGACGCGATGTGCGCCTACCTTCCGTCTCCGCTGGACATTCCGCCGGTGGAAGGGATCGATCCGAAGGCGAAAGACCCCAAAAATCCGGAAGAGAACAAAAAGATCACGCGCAAGACCGATCCGAAGGAACCGTTCTGCGGACTCGTTTTCAAAGTGGTCCCGGGAAAACACGGCGACCTGTCGTATCTGCGCATCTATTCCGGAACGCTCAAGCCGGGGTCTCGAGTTCTGAACGTTGGGAAAAATGAAAAGGAAAACGTACCGCAGATCTACCGATTGCTGGCGGGGCACAAGGAACTCATGAAGGACCCGGTCTACGCAGGCGACATCGTAGGCATCGTGGGTCTGAACCGAACAGTGACGGGCGATACGCTCTGCGAAACGGGCAAACCGATCCTGCTGGAATCGATCGAATTTCCCGAAACGGTCATCTCTATGTCGATCGAGCCGGAAACCTCGGCGGAACGAAAGAAACTGGACGAGACGCTGGCGATGATGCGCCGTCAGGATCCAACGTTCCAGGCCGTCGTGAATCCGGAGACCGGTCAGACGCTCATCAGCGGGATGGGCGAGCTTCATCTGGAGATCATCAAGCACCGTCTTCTGCGCGACTTCAAACTCAACGTCCGAGTCCGTCCCCCGCGCGTCAGCTACCGCGAAACGCTGCGCAATGCGGCAGAAGTGGTAGGTGAATGCAACCGCAAGATCGGAGACACGCAGCTCTTCGCGCAGGTCAAGATCAAAATGGAACCGTTCACGAAGGGAGACAGATCCGTCCTAGTGATCCCGATGCTCCCGATCGAGACGCCGTGCCCGTTTGAACTTCAGGACGCTGCGGTCCAAACTCTCCGCGAACAGGCAGACGGCGGCGGAATGTTCGGTTTCCCGCTCATCCACATCAAAACGACGGTCCAGGACGTCGTGATCGATGAATCGACCAACGAAACGGCCGTCAACATCGCGGCGGCGGATGCGTTCAACAAAGCGATCCTCGCTGCCGGCATCGATCTGATGGAACCGATCATGAAAGTCGAGGTCACGACGCCGGACGAATGCGTCGGCGGCATCATCGGCGACCTTCAGCAAAGACGCGCCCAGATCAACCAGACGTACGTTCGCGGACGCAGTACCATCATCGAAGCGGAAGCCCCGCTGGCGACGCTTTTCGGTTACGCCAATGACGTGAAGGGGCTGAGTCAGGGACATGCGTCTTTCACGATGGAACCCTTCACTTACCGGCCCGCTCCAAAAGAAGTCATGGACAGTTTCATCTAAGCAGGACAGATCCCATTTTGAGCTGGTCCATTTTGAGCTGGTCCGCTTTTTTGAAAATTTCACCGTTTTACCGAGGGGGACGGAGCATTTTCGTCCCCTAGTTTTCCATTTGACGGAGTCCTGTCCTTTATGCTTCCCGAAACGCTTCTTTCCAGACTCACGGCAGCCCAGCGCCAGGCGGTCCTGCACCGTGACGGTCCACTTCTAGTCGTGGCGGGACCGGGGAGCGGGAAAACGCGCGTCGTGACGCACAGAGTCGCGCAGCTTTTAAGTGAAGGTGTCCAGCCGGAGTCGCTTCTCGTCCTCACATTCACGAATAAAGCAGCGGATGAAATGAAGGAGCGAGTCCGCCAGCTCACCGGTCTGGAAAACGTCTGGATCGGAACGTTTCACCGATTCTGCGCAAGACTTCTGCGTCAGTACGCCGACCGAGTCGGATTGGATCCCGGCTACACGATCTACTCCGGAAACGAATCGGCCGCGGCAGTCCGCAGCGCCATGGCGCGTCTAAAGGAAATGGACGCGGAAAAAGAGGGCCGATACACGGACGTCAAGTACTCGGCAGAATCCATCATGCACGCCGTCAGCGCTCTGAAAAGCCGTTTTCTTGATCCGGTCACGGAGTTCGTTCCGGCACCGGGGAATGAGCGGGAAGAATTTCTTCACGATCTCCTCCCGGTCCTGGCGCATGAGATGCAATTGGCGAATGCCGTCGATTTTGACGACCTGCTTCTGCTGACCGTCCGTCTTTTCCGCGAAGATCCAGCGCTCCGCAGATCGCTTGCACGACAGTTTGAGTACGTTCTGATCGACGAATATCAGGACACGAACCTGGCCCAGTACGCGATTTCTCATGCGCTGACGCTCGAAAGCACGAATCTCATGGCTGCAGGAGACCCGGATCAGTCGATCTACGGTTGGCGCGGCGCAAATATTACGAATATTCTGGAGTTCGAGAAAGATTTTCCGACGGCAAAAATCGTGCATCTGGAAGAAAATTTCCGTTCTACGCAGTACATTCTCAACGCGGCAGGCCAGCTGATCGAGCACAATACGCAGCGGAAACCCAAAGCACTTTTCAGTCAGCTCGGAGACGGTCTGCCTGTGCGTTTCCAAAGCAGCGCGAATGAAACAGAAGAAGCGGAACGGATCGCCCGCGAGATCGCCGACGCACTGCGCAACGGCGTTCGTGAAGCGTCGGATTACGCGGTTTTTTACCGCATGAACGCAGTCAGCGTCCATTTTGAAAAAGCGTTTCGGCTCCACGGCATTCCATTCCGCATCGTGCATGGGACGGAGTTTTTTGACCGAACGGAGATCCGCGATCTGCTCGCCTACTTTCGTCTTCTCGCCAACCCGCACGACAATGAGGCGTTCCTCCGCGTCGTGAACGTACCGGCCCGCGGGATCGGCAAGACTTCTCTTGAGCATCTCCAGCGCTTTGCGTGGGCCAACGGCTACTCGCTCTGGGAAGCCGCCGTCCGAGCCTCGGAATGCACGGCACTGAAAAACCGCGCGATTGCCGCATTTGCCGGGTTTACCGAACTGATCCTGACGCTGAACGAGCTTCACATTCAGGCAGTCCAGGCTTTCCGAATGTCGGAGGATCCCCAAAATGCGCGGATCCTGACTCCGCTGGCGCTTCAGCTTCTCGAAAAAACACAGTACCGCGAACAATTTAACTCAACGGACGAGCAGGACCTCCAGCGGCTGCGAAACATCGAAGAGTTCGTTTCCCTAGCCTCCCGATTTGACGAAACGGCAGACGTTCCGTCACTCGCCGCGTTTCTGGAACAGAATTCCCTGGTAGGCGAAACCGACGACTGGGCGTCTCAGGACGTCTTTGAAAGTACGGACGACGGAAACGATGCGCCGTCCGTCTCCCGCAGCGCCGGCGTTGCGCTCATGACGCTGCATGCAGCGAAAGGACTGGAATTTCCATGCGTTTACCTCACCGGATGCGAACACGGCATCCTGCCGCACGAACGTTCCTTTGAGGATCCTGCCCAACTGGAAGAAGAACGCCGACTCATGTTCGTCGGCATGACGCGCGCTCAGGAAGAACTGATCCTTTCCATGGCAGAGTCGCGGGAAATGATGGGAAAACGGCGCACCTCAGCCCCCAGTCCGTTCCTGATGGAGCTTCCGCGTCACGAAATGCAGATGGAGAATTTCCAGATGACGCTCTCGTTTGGTGAATTCCGTCAGCAGGAACGCCTGGACGAATCGTTTGGAGAAGGACCGCAGGAAAAGATCTTCCGTCAGGAATCGGTCACACAGTCTCTGGATGGCTCCTCACTGGATGGCTCCTCACTGGATGGCTCCTCACTGGATGGCTCCTCACTGGATGGCTCCTCACTGGATGGCTCCTCACTGGATGGC
>SUVI01000060.1 GCA_015062085.1 Planctomycetaceae bacterium | reverse complement strand
ACTCCACCACTGAAATCACAGACGGTCCGCAGAAATACACAGGGAAACACGAAATTCTCAAAAAATATTCACTCGTCCGTTCTTGACATCATGGGCTGATCGATATTAGAAACATTCAGAATAGAAACACTCACACAATGACGTCATTTTCAGTCGGCCATCCCCATAAAAAAAGTCAAAAACAGAAACAAACGTTCCATTTTTGACTTTCAGCGCACCGGCACGAAACCAGTGCGCACATTTAGTAGTAGTTTTTTATTTCACGGTGACGGTCGGGACGACCCAGACGCTCAGTTCCGTTTCGTATTCAGCGGAGAGATGGATCTTCACTTTGTAGAGACCCAGTTCCTGGAGCGTGCTCGGCAGACGGACCTGGTCCTCAGCCAGCGTGATGTTCTGCTCTTTCAGAGCGGCCAGGATCTCCGGAGCACCAACGGAACCGTACAGACGGCCTTCGTCGTTGGCATTCGCCGGGATGGAAACACTGACGTTCTGGAGCAATTCGTAGAGCGCTTTGCATTCGGCATTTTTCTGCTCGTAAATGGCAGCCAGAAGAGCCTTGTGCTTTTCGACCATGCGCTTGTGGTGATCCGTCGCGACGGTAGCCAGACCCTGCGGGATCAGGTAGTTGTGCGCGTAACCGGGTTTCACTTCAACGACATCGCCCTGTTTGCCAAGATTGTCGACCGACTGGATGAGCAGCAGCTCGATACCGCCGTTCGGGCCTTTCGGCAGGCGCTTCATTTTGAAGGAATTTCTCTTGATCTTCTTCTGTTTTTTAGTGTTGGGCATGATTGATCCTTTCTATATTCTCCACACCGGATATTTACCGCCGGCCAGTTCGTACTCATTGGCTCAAAACCACTGATTACCTTCCAGCTGATACACGGCAGAGTTTCTTTTTCCGAAACCCACCGGTGAAAAAATTCGCCAACAGGTGAATGAAACGTGCACGCTGATGAAGGAGTTCTACTCATGTTCAGCAGCGAGGTGTCCTTGCTTTCGCAAGTTAGACGGAAACATTCCGCCAGCTTTTTTGGCAACGTCTTCCAGATGTCCGGTGAAAGGACGTTCTGTGCCGCTGTCTTAAAGCAAATCAGATATTCGTCCGCTGTCCGCGCTTGAAAAACGAACTCAGAACGGAATATCGTCCGAGGGACCCGGATTTCCCGACATTCCTCCGCCTCTCTGCGGCGGTACCTGGGAATACGAGTCATCGTAACTTCCATACGCTTCGGACTCATTACGCGTAGAGCGGGGCGCACTGCCGCCGTTTCCGCCTGCGCCGCGGGCACTGAGCATCTGCATCCGTTCTCCGACCACACGGAGCTTGGAACGCTTCATTCCGTCCTGCTCCCACTGGTCCAGCTTCAGCCGTCCTTCAACCAGGATCGGTGAACCTTTTGTAAGATACTGACTGCAAACCTCTGCCTGCTTCGCCCAAAACGTGACGTCGATGAAAGTAGCTTCTTCGATCCATTCGCCCTCCGGAGTACGCCGACGGTCATTCACCGCCAGACCGATTTCACAAACAGGCATTCCGGATGGTGTGTAACGCAGGTCCGGATCGCGGGTCAAATTGCCAACGAGGATCACCCGATTGAAACTGGCCATCGTAAATCTCCTTTAAGCTGGATGTCGGATCTCTTAAAATTTAGTCTTCGTCGCGTCCGTAGTCTTCTTCAGTTCCATCTTCATCTTCGTCGATGTCGGGAAGCTGACGTTCCGCCATCGCGGCCGGGCCGGCTTCCGCGTGCGCGACGAGCTGGTCGACGATGCGCGGATCGATCTTGATGAAGAGATTGCGAATGTTCGCGTCAAACAGACTGAACTGGCGATTCAATTCCGCAAGATTCTGACTGTCAAGACGGAAGTACATCAGCCAATAGAGACCCTTGCGCTGACCTTTGATCGGGTACGCAAGACGGCGTTCTTCCCACTGACGGCTGACGAGAATTTCACCGCCAGCGTCCTGGACCATTTTATCGACCTGAGCGGCGATACCTTCCGGATCGCGGGCGAAACGGCCGGAATCCAGAATAAACATTCCTTCGTAAACGTTGAGTGCCAAAGCAAAACTCCTGATTAAAAAAACACACTAACTACTAAATGGATCAGCAATTCCCCGAAAGGTCCTGCTGCTTTTGATTTTCTGATCTTCGACTTTAAAAAATCGAAAAAAAAAGGGATCGGATCGAAAAAGGCGGGATCACCGGCCACAGTTCAATTTCCATTGAAGCGCGTCATGCACCGGTCAGCTCCCTCTTTGACCCACGATTCGACGGCATCTGCTGCCCGCTGAACCGCTACGTCGATCAATTCCCGGTCTGCTTTATTGTACTTGGACAGAACATAATCTGCCATCTCCCAGCCGGCAGGCTTTTCGCCAACACCGACACGCAGCCGGGGCACGTTCTCCGTACCCAGTGCCCGAATGCAGTCCGCCAGTCCTTTCTGACCGCCGGCTGACCCTTGCGTCCGGATCCGAAGATGACCCGTTGGAAGGTGAACGTCATCGCAGATGATCAAAACATCCTTCACGTTCACCCGATAAAAATCCATACAGGGCCGGACGCTCTGTCCGCTGAGGTTCATGTACGTTACAGGACTTAGAAAAACGACTTTCTGTCCCGCGATCGAGCCTTCCATGACCTCGCCCTGAAACTTGGAGCGGGTACGTCCGTCACCAAAACGCTTCGCAGCTTCCGCAAGGACTTCGTATCCTACATTGTGCCGTGTTCCGACGTATTTGGCTCCGGGATTTCCCAATCCGACGATCAATTTCATCTTCGTTCCCTGCTCCTTTACGGAAGCAAGAAGTTCTGCCGTTCCTTTGCGCGTTGAGAGGATCCTATCGACATTTTCTGCCCGAGGCCGGGAATTCTCAAAATCCTCCGCGAATACTTTATCCGCAGGATGGGAATTCCCGCCGTCCTCTTCATTCCACACATCAGAACCGTCTGCAAAAAGGGAATCGACTGTCTGCTCATGCAGATCAGGCGTGCGTTTTCTGAAAAACAGCGTTTTGAACCATTCGCCAAACTGCATAAAACGCACCCCTTTCGCACATTCCCGCTTCCTGGACTTGCAAAACGGAAAATGAACCGGAAATTATTCTTCTTCGGCAGCCTTTTTGCGGCCAATGACTTCCGGTTCGGCGCCGTCGGCGGCTCCCGTTTCCATGTTCACATCTTCGTTCTTCGCAACACACTGGACCAGAACGGTTTCCGCAGCAGCGTTGATCGTGATCCCTGCCGGGAGAACCGCGTCCGCGACGGTGATCTGCTGACCAAGACCGAGTTTCGCAACACTGACGGTCACGTTATCCGGAACGTTCACGGCACTGCATTCGACTTCCACTTCATGGACGAGGACTTCAACGACACCGCCTTCACGGACGCCGGCAGCTTCGCCTTTCAGGACGACCGGGACCGTAACGGTGAGCTTTTCATTCGCATTGATACGGGTGAAATCAACGTGGAAGATCTCATTGCCCCAGACGTTCCACTGAACTTCTTTGATGAGCACTTCATCCGTGCAGGCGCCGGACAGCTTGATGATCTGATGACCGCGGCGAAGAAGCATGAACAGTGCAGCGGCGTCGACCTGAAGACTGACCGTTTCCTGTTTGTGTCCATAGAGGTTGGCCGGAACAAAACCGTCGGCGCGAAGGCGACGAATTCTGCGTTTTCCAAACGTATCACGAACTTTAACTTCCAAAACTTCCAATTCCGACATGAACGACCTCAACTAAAAAATACATACGACTTGAATAGTTTCGAAACATTTACTGCATCGCTGCAGGAAGCGTTTCACGTGCTTGCTTTTGTTCAAGCGGGGAGGACCCCACTATTTCCGATAGCTGAATATACGCTATGGAAGTACCTATTATTGCAGAATTTTGATTTTTTTCAAGGGGGGGGCGTCGAATTTTCATGATTTTCCATCCGAAAATCGCTAAACTTTCATTTTGCCCTGACTTGCCGTGCTCTCTATGTTTTACATTTTACGCAGTTTGAATACTTTCCGGGATCGTAAATTTTTATTTTTCGCAAAGCAATTTCGGGATTTCATTAGAGGATCTCGAAAAACGGCGTTCGTATACAAAAACCGCGCATTTCACGGTGTGTTCACGTACGGACGGCCGATCAGACCGTAGTCGCCGAAATAGACGAAAACGTACGAATTCCTCCCGTCTTCCACCGTCAGATGGAGGCTGCATGAATTCGGATTTTCCGTCTTTTCTTGAAGCAGATTTTTCCACACTTTGTGCACATGGTGTCCTGTCGGTCCGTGATGCGGAGCGGGGCCGTGATGCGGAGCGGGGCCGTGATACGGAGCGGGGCCGTGATGCGGAGCGGGTCTTGAATGGGGTAAAGGGGGCGTTGAAAGGGAGACGCGGAGTCCGCGGTCATCGTATCGTGTGAAATTCGGCAGTTCGTCCAGTGAGCGGGCCGCTGCTGTTTCGCTTGCTGTCAGCCTCAGGTCGTGTTCGCCGGCAGGAAGTTCCAGACGTGCGACCTGGATCGAGCCGGGAAGGAGATTCCAGCACCTCGTGTCAGCCTCCTCGGATGCTTCCCAAAGGATCCCGATCAGGTCGACCAGAAGCTCACCCTCCGGAGAAGAAACGTTAGTAGCTTCCTTCAATCCGTAAAGTCCTGCTTTTTTTACGGCTCGGCGAGCGATCGCACGGGCCATGATCCATGGTTTATTTGCTTCAAACTGTTCCAGAGCCATTTGATTCACGTCTGTGATCTTTTCTGTCAGGACGGGATCTGCTCCATCTACGGTGATTTTGGCGGCACGGTATCGGATCGGCGAAGTGAGGACTTCGGGGATCGGCACGGATGCGATCGTCGGGGTGACCGTGTGTTTTGAGGCCGCCGAGATCAGAATGTCGGCACAGAGCATTGCGGCCTGTGTCGTCTCCGCATTTTTCTCTACCTTGAACGGTCCATGTCCGACCAGAGCGAAAACGTAGACCACGCCGTTTCCTTTTTCGGAATGGATCCCGTTTTGCGCACGTTCCAGAAGCTCATGTCCTCCGATGAACTCCGGACTCCACTGTGTCACTTTCGTAAATTCCCGGATCTGTTCCTGCCGGGCCGTCACGTCGGAATCGAGCAGGATCCCGCTGATGAACGGGCCGATGCCGAGATTTCGGTAAGATTTTTTGACTTTTTCTTTCGTTTGGGGATCTTCGGGACTCTGTGCGATGAGTTCTTCCTGCTTCTGATTGATCTGGAGAGCGTAAGCGCGAGCATCGTCTCCGTCTTTCATGAGACTGTTGATCGTCAGCATGACGCGGATCATGACTTTTTCGTAATCTTCCCCGGGATAGGAGAGTACTTTGTCATCAGCCAGCATCGAGGCGGCAACTTCCGCCCCCTTCTTCATTTTCTGGTTTTCCATCGCATCAAAAGAATCGCGAACTTCCCGCAGAAGCTGTTCTGCTTCCCGAAACTCACCGCGGCACATCCGCATCATCGATTCTTCCAGTTTCAGAATGTCCTGATTTTTTGCATTCGCTGGTTTTTCACGCAGTTCTTGGACCGTCGAGACCGCAGCGTCGAGCTGATTGCAGTAGAAGGCCTCACGAGCCTGAAAGACTCGTTTCGTGTACGTTTGGCAGCCTGCAGAAAAAAACGCTGAAAAAAATACGCAAAGGCACCCCAGCGCGAATGTTCGAGCCTTCATGTTTCGAGACGCTCTATTTTCCATTTTTTTCTGCTTTTTCAGCATTTCCGCCCTCGTTTTACTCCAAATCCAGCATTCAGCGGTTTCGCATTTTCGCGCCGAGCGACACATTGTATGCTTTACTCAGGTCGCAGCCTTCCTTGATGGAAGTTCCGTCGTTGATGTTGATCAGCTCCAGCGTCAAACGGTAGTCGCGCTGCTTGTCTTTATTGTCGACGGTCGTTCCGCTCGTGAGTTTCGCAAAGAGCAGATATTCGAACGGCTGTCCGTCCTTTTCGAGTGCGGCTTGGAGTTTTCTCTGATTTTCCGGAATGAAAAGATCATCCATCCGGAAACGTTCCTGACGGATCGCCGCGTCCACGTAACGGCGGCTGACGGAAACGTACTTTCCGCTGGCACTCACCGACGTTTCGATCATTTCGTAGAGCTGTTCCTTGAAGTCGGCCAGCTCTTCCGCGGAGTAGTTTTCAACGCCGACGAAACAGATCCTTTTGGGAGCGAGTCCCGTTCCGTGAGACTCTTCCGCACCTAGAAGACGCGCAACGGATTCCTCGACCAGCGGCTTGAAGACTTCCTGGCCCGCTTTATGGCTGCCGGTCAGCTGTTTGCTCCCAGGACGCAGGACGGTACCGGTCTGCGACTTGCATCCGGTCAAAAACGGAACGGAAATGGAAAGTGCGGCACAAAAAAGGACGAAAAAAACGAAACGTTTCATGATTTTGGGATCTAAAAAAAAACAAAATGGCCTCAACGTGCCAATTGGAAATGGAAGTAAACGGATCTTGGTATTAATTAATCAAAATTTGAAAAAAAATCAAGAGCAATTTTGTACATGAGCAGAAAAACTTTTCCAAAAAGATCAAAAGCCCGCATTCGTTTCCGTTTGGCGGATCAATGAACGCGGGCGTGGAACTGAAATAGTGATCTTGGGCAGTGATCTTGGGCAGTGATCTTGGGCAGTGATCTTGGGCAGTGATCTTGGGCAGTGGTCTTGGGGGTAGTGGTCTTGGGGGTAGTGGTCTGGAGGCAGCAGGGGACTGTGAATATGGGTCAGCGGTCTGTGTGCGGATCGTGTGAGATTTCAAACTGGACGTTCAAAACATCCTCCAGACCGGCGCGCTGGATCTCCGGAGCAGAGCGTGCGTAGGTGAGCGTGAACGATTCTTTATCCGAGTGCCCGAACGTGTGCTCCATTTCTGTATCGAGCGGCCCATTTTCGAGCATGAGATGCGCGAGATTGAAGAGCCAGCGCAGCAGCCATTGGGCATCGTGACGGGAGTGGGAGACTTCCAGTTCTGCGAGCGCAAAGGCCTTCATGCCCCAGGTGCCGATGGAGAGGGTGAGGTCGGAATTCAGGAAAAGACGGAATTCGACCCAAAGTTCCACCGGGATCGTTTGGCGATTGATGCCGACGGCGTGCTCCATGAAGGAAAACGGTTCGTGGAGCATTCCGGAATGGTTCCAGTAAACGGCAGATGCTGGCGTGTTTTTCAGGACCGCCGCGGTCAGGCTGGTCAAAAGGAGGGCCGTGTCGAGCGGTTCGAGGCCGTCTTCATCCGGGAGAACTGCCGCGAGAAGCTGACGTTTTGCTTTGGGAACTTCCATGGCGGCGTCGACCCAGTGCCAGGCGCGCGAACAGGCGCTTTTCAGTTCGGAGAGCGGAACGGAATCAGCTTCCGGATCGGACTGCGCGTTCGTCAGCGTCACCGCAAGGAGTGCGGAGTGCATTCGGAAAACGTAGTGGTTCGCTTCCTGTGCGACTTTCTCAAACTGGAGCGTTTCGTAGCCGGGGATCTTTTTGAGCGCGGCCTGCACGTCTTCCATGGGAGGAAGCTGGTCTGTGTTCGTCAAAATGGTCGTGAGCCATGGTTTTTGCGTCATTCGTCCGTTCCTTTCGTTTTCGTTTCCGCAGGCGTTTCAGCGGACGTTTCAGCGGACGTTTCAGCGGACGTTTCAGCGGACGTTTCAGCGGACGTTTCCGCGGGCGTTTCCGCGGGCGTTTCCGCGGGCGTTTCCGCGGGCGTTTCCGCGGGCGTTTCCGCGGGCGTTTCCGCGGGCGTTTCCGCGGGCGTTTCAGCGGGCGTTTCCGCAGGCGTTTCAGCGGGCGTTTCTGATGCCTGGATCTGACTTGGCAGAGGCTGGATCTTTTCCGTCTCGCCAAGCATTTCGGCGATCAGATTTTTCAGGTAGACCAGCAGATCTTCTTCCGGCATGGCCTGGATCTCTTCTGTGGTGATCACGTTTCCGTATGTTACGGTGATTTTGTGCGGATGGGGAAGTTTTGCGTGACGCGGCCACGCATCATACGCTCCCTGAATGACGCAGGGAATGATCGGCGCCTTGCTTTTTCGGGCGACGGCGATGATCCCTTTCTGAAACTCTCCTAGACTTCCGTCTTCCGAGCGAGTTCCTTCCGGAAAGATCAGGACTGCCTGTTCCTGCTTCAGACGCTTCAGTGTTTCTTTGATCCCCTGGATCGGATTTTTCGTCTGCGAGACCGGATACGCATTCAGGTGGCGGATATGCCATCCAAAAAGTCCCTTGAAAAGCGTGTCGCGCGCCATGTAGTGGCACGGTCTTCCGGTACCGATCCCAATGAGCGGCGGGTCAAGAAAACTCTGATGGTTCGCGATCACGACGACTTTTCCTTTCTTAGGGATGCGTTCCGAATGGAAGTAGCGCAATCCAAAGAAGATTCGGCTTAAAGTGTAGGTGATGATGACCCACAGCTGATAGTAAAATCGGTCAAACAGGCTCATAGGGTAATTTGAAAATTAAAGGATGAATGAAAATTTGATCGGAAAAACGCGGTCAGGAAATGCGTTTACGGCGTTCTGCTGTGTTTTTTCCTGCCTCCGCGACCTTCTCAATGATCTTTTCGACGACGTCATCGACACTTAGACCGTCAGAAAGGATGCGGACGGCGTCTGGTGCCGGTTTCAGCGGAGCGATCGGACGTGTCGAGTCCTCAAAGTCCCGTCGTTCGATCCCGGCGAGTATCTCGTCATAGTCGGCCGGCTCGCCGAGCGCTTTTTTCTGCTCAAAACGGCGGCGTGCGCGTTCCTGCGGCGTCGCGTCTAGGTAGATCTTGCACTCTGCGTCCGGAAAGGCGACTGTGCCCTGATCGCGTCCTTCGGTAATGCAGTTTTTGCTGCGTGCGTACTCGCGCTGCATTTCGGTAAGGAGTTCTCGGATCTCCGGATTTCCGGCGGAGTAGCGCGTGACGGCCGTGACGCGGAGCGTTTCGACTTCTGTGGAGACGTCTTCGCCGTTGAGGAAGATCCGGGGACCATCCATTTTCAGGGAAATGGTTTTGGCGATCTGGACCAGAGCCTCCGGGGCATCCCAGTCGACGTTTTGACGCAGGCCCGCGAGTGCGACGGCGCGGTACATCAGACCGGTTCGAAGGTACTCAAAGCCAAGCTGCTCTGAAAGTTTGCGTGCGATCGTACTTTTTCCGGAACCAGCCGGACCGTCTATCGTGATGATCATGTCTTGATTTTGTAAATTGCTTTCGTTCGTGACCTGGTTTACGTCTGAAACCAGTTTCGAAACTTAAAGGGAAAGGGGTTCATTTTCCATTTGGCGTTCTCCCGTGGAAAGAGAGAACATCTGGTGGAGAAGATCGACGTGAACTTTCTCCTGTCGGACATTTCGGCGCTCAAACATTCGCTGCTGCGTGCTGATCATGACTTCGACGGGGAGTTCCGTGCACTGTCCGAAAGAGCGTGCGTAGTTGACGAAGCACGGCACATTCCGCGTGACGAAACCGTAGACCATGCTGCAGCTTCCGATCGTTTTCCCGGTAAAGATGCTCGTGTTGATGGCAGTTTTGGCGTAATCGCCGATGATGCAGCCTAGGAACTGCATCGTAGTCGCCACGCGGCCCGATTTATACTGCATGGAAACGCTTCCGTACGTGTTTTTCAGGTCGCTGTTGCACGTTCCGGCTCCGAGATTGATCCAGCTTCCAAGGTAGGAGTGCCCTAGGAAACCGTGATGCTGTTTGTTCGTGTACGGTTCGATCGCGGAGGCTTCCACTTCACCTCCGACTTTCGTCGTGTGCGCGAGTCCGACAAAATCTTTCAGTGCGGCATGTTCGATGACTTTGGAGTAGGGACCGACGTAAACGGGGCCTTTCAGGTAGCAGAAAGGACCAATGCTTGCACCTTCATCCACGAGAATGGGGCCCTGCGTCGTTTCGGTCACGAGGTAGTCGCCGAGCCGAACGTTTTCGCCGACGAAAACGCCGTCCCGGATCTCCGTCCATTTCCCATTCGTCCACCGTGCGCTGCTTCGGCCGGTCTGTGCCGGTACGGTGTGCTGAATGCGGTACTCCAAATTGGAATTGAAGATCTCGACATGACTGCGTACGACATCATGCGGATAGTCGAAAAGTTCCAGCGGATGCTCGAAACACTGAGGCAGATCCCGTGTAAGCGCCAGAAAATCGATCGGCAGGACTGCTGTGGGAGGAAGGACTTCCGGGAGTGCCTTCAAGACATTCAGAAGCCGTTCTGCAGGAATGCAGGCACACGCAAGGTCGGTCTGCCATGGGAATGCGCAGCATTTATTTTTTCGGATACAGTTGCGAAAAAATGAGAGCAGCTGAATGTTAGGGACCATTCTGGCGTTCAGAAGCAGGATATTTTCATTCGGTGCGCAGTTGGCGAGTTCCGTCTGGACGGCCTGCTGCCCGAAGAAAAATCCCGGTTCGGAGTAATCGTAGCGGGAAATGCCTTCCAGATACGGTCGGCAAAGGAAACCAACGGCGGAACTGGGGATCTGGAGGACGACGTCGATCATGCGCAGAGACCCGCACGTAATGGCAAACGCCCCTCGTCCGATCGTGATCGGGTAAAGGTTCCAAACCGGCTGGTCTTCAAAAACAATGACTTTCATGAGCATGACGGCGTTAAAAGGAAAACGAGGTCCGGCGCGCGTCTGACGCCATGGCGAGTCAAACGGCATGGCGAGTCAGACTGTCCGGACGGTCTCCGTGATGATGGAAATGGTGAATTTTCCATGTTCGGAGACTGGGTAAAATTGGCATTTCGCGTTGATTGTATCAAAATTTTCAAATAAGCGCAACGTGTTTTCCGTTTTTTTCGGTCGTTTCGATGAAAATTTTACGGTATTTTTTATTTTTCTGCGAAAAACCCCCTCCCCCCGGTAGCCAAAAACCACAACGTGTGCTAAAATGAGAAGTGGAAAAGTCTTTTTCATTGAAGGAAAGAGACTGTTTGGGAATTTTTTGAGAAATTTTATGGGGACCAGTCGGGTTCCATGATGTCCGGGGAGTTTCATTATGTCCAAGATCCTCTGTCTTTTTTCGCTGGCGCTTTCGCTGATCCTTGCGGTCGTTTTCATTTTGGACCTGAGTATGGGGATCCCGTTTAAACAGGGAAGCATCTTGATGGACGTCATTTTTCTTGTCGCGGCGCTTGTCGTGGCAGTTCAGAGCTGGCTGACGTTCCGCGAACAGTAAAATGTGGGTTCATCCGGGAACTGCGTACCAGTTTCACCACTGAATTTTATCACTGAAGACACAGAGTTCACTGAAAGACACCAAAAGACTAAAAAAAATTTTAAACCTTTCGTGTCTTTTCGTGTTTTCCGTGAAATTTGTGTCAGGGCACGTTCACTCCCTTTTTCTTCTTTCTTTTCAGTGCTCTCCGTGGTGAGATCGGAACCTGGATCGGTACTCACTTTCCGGAAGAGCCTCTATTTTTGAGTAGGCCGCGGTTCCGGCCATCCTTTCAGTTTGCCGTTTTTTCCTGATAGATCGGCAGGTAGCGATAGTAGACTTCTAGGATCATGACTGCGAGTGCCGTTGTGTAAAGTCTTCCGCCGATTTGATTGTTCGTCTTTTCCGGTTCCGTGAAGAACCAGCTTCCTTCATCTTTTCCGGACTGCATCTGCGTGAGGATGAGATAGTCGCGCATTTCCTGATTCCAGGTCGTCCAGCGTTCTCCGCCGTAGTGTCTCAAAAGGAGCGTCGCGTAGTAGTCGTAGTAGAGATCCGACTCATCGCATCCCCATTCCGAGATCAGGCGCGTTCCAGCATCGAGGAATTTTGCATTTTTCGGCGTTCCCGAGAAAACGCGGGCCACGAGTCCCATGGCGGTCGTGGAGGGGATCGGCGCTTTTCCAGGCTGGTAGGAGTACTGAGCTTTTTCGTCACGTGCGATGGAGTCCATGAAAAGATCCATCTTTACGATCGCGCTTGACGGTATCTCAAAACCGGCCATCTGCGCACTCTTCAGCGCCATGACGACCCAGGCCGTCACGGAGACGTCGCCTGCTTCGTGAGGCTGGTAGCGCCATCCGCCGCCGTTGGGGTCCTGTGCGTGAAGGAGCCAGAGGATCCCCCCTTTTGCGAGCTGACGGAGGTTCGGGTCTTTTTTTGTTTCGATCGCACACGCTTCGCACAGTGCCAGTGTCGCGAGGATGTGTCCGTACATTCCGCGGCTGTCCGGGGAATCGCGGAAATCGTAGCCCGGCTGATCTTTTCGGCTTTTAGCCTGCGTGGAGAGGAAGTAGATCCCTTCCTGGACCGCCTGACGGTACTGTCCTTCCTCCCGTGTGTTTCCGTGTCCCATGAGCGCTAAAAGTGCCAGAGACGTCGCGGCAGTGCGTGAGGTCGCTTCTCCGGAATTGGGGGTGCCGAATCGTGAAAGGTCGAAACTCCAGCTGCCGAAGTAGCGTTTTTTCGGGTCAAACTGCTGGTGCCGCGCGATCCAGGCGAGTCCGCGTTCTACCGCGCGTTCGCTCTGGTCGTTTCCTCCCGCAGATTCCAGCATCTTCCTGCGGGCAGCCGCGTCGGTACGGGGACCGATCCCGCCGCCGGTCGGGAAGGAACGGCCTCCTCCCATCGGAACCCAGCTTTCCGGTTCTCCGGTACGGATCGGTGTCGGACTCCATTCTACTGCGGGAGATTCCTTTCCCGTCTCATTCGGGTCGGTCGGCGAGGCGTTTGGCAGGTCGAGCGATCCGAAAGCCTCTTCCGCCTCTTTTTCCGCCTCTGAAATTTCCGTGTCCAGTTCCGTTTCAGACGCCTCTTCCGTCGGCATTTCCTCCGATTCGGTCATTTCTTCCGGAAGGACTTCCTCTTCGATGTTTTCTCCAGTTTCCTCTTCTGTTTCGAGCAGAACGGCCGCCTCTTCATCTTCGAGTTCATCCCAAGTCTCGGCATCTTCTTCCCATTCCGTGAATTCCATCTGAAGGCGCATTGCCGTCCCTTTTCCCTGAGGGATCGCAGGACTCCAGAGGAACAGTACGATCAGCAGAAGAAGATGAAAAATCATACTGGAAAGGAAACTGACGGAACTCTCAAACAGTTCCCGCGTTGAAACCTCGCCGGTTTCCAGGTTCCAGAGAACTTCATCTTCCAGAGATCCCAAAACCGAACTGTCTGAATGCGGATTTTCTGCGTTAGAGGATCCCGTCCCCGAAACTTCCGGTTCCCAATCGTTTTTCAGACCAAAATCTTCCGGCTTCACTGCGTTTCTATCTCCTGCGTGAATCTGTTTTTCATCCTGTTCAGGCAAAATTATCCATATTTTTGGAGTGTTTCGTTTCACGGAACGTTTCCGAAAATACTATGAAGGAGAGTTTAGCAGAATTTTTGCCTTTTGTACAGTCCAGAGTGGAAAATTTTTTCAGAAAACCCGCAGAAAACCGGACTTTGGGGTACTGCGGGGGGATGGAATGGCGAAGACTTCTGGGTTAACGGAATTCATTGCGCAGGAGGCCGATCTTTTCGATCTCCACTTCGCAGACGTCGCCTGACTTGAGGAAGACCTGCGGATCGCGTCCCATACCGACTCCCGGAGGAGTTCCGGTGAAGATCAGGTCGCCCGGCAGGAGCGTGCAGACCTGCGAGATCCAGTGGATCAGGAACGGGACGCTGAAGATGAATCGGCTTGTGCTGGAATCCTGCATGATTTGGCCATTGAGGCGCATCTGGATCTTGAGTGTGTGTGGATCCGGGATCTCATCCGGCGTCACGATCCATGGACCGATCGGCGCAAAACCGTCGAAAGTTTTTCCGAGAAACCACTGCCTCGCCGGGGGACGCATCTGCCAGTCGCGTGCCGAGACGTCATTTCCGCAGCAGTAACCAGCGACGTACTCCATCGCGTATTCGGGGGAAATGTCCCGCCCTTTTTTTCCGATGACGATGACCAGTTCCGCTTCGTAGTCGATCTTGTCCGAGACGGCAGGGATCGGAACGACGGCACCATTTTGGCTCAGTGCGGTGGGGAATTTGTTGAAGATGACCGGATGATCCGGGATGGAATCTCCAGTTTCAGCGGCATGATCTGCGTAATTCAGACCAACGCACGCGATCTTCTGCGGGTCCGGGACCGGCGGGAGGAGTTCCGCATCTTCCATCGCGGCGATACATGGCGGACGCCGTGCCGTGAGGGTATCCTCGACGAATTTTTTTGCTGTTTCCAGCCAATTTTCCTGTTCAAAAAGTTCTTTGACGGAGCAGTCGAAAACGACGAGCTTTTTTCCGTCCTCCACGACCGCAGCTGCCCGCGGTCCTTTGGAAGTCATACATGATGTGAGTTTCATTGGGGAATCTCCTTTTCCAGGGGATCAATGGGATTTTTTTGAAAAGGTATGGACATGCCGACCATTTGTTTCGAAAATATTCGATTCGGAAACCTCAGGTTTTGGACACCGCGGGCTGCTGAATCACTCGATGGAAAATCAGGAATCGGAATCCCGTTTCCATGATTTGCGGTTCTTTTTCCAGGCCGGTTCTTCACGTTTTTCCGGTTCGATCTTGCGGATGATCTGCTGGACATTCTGAATGCCTAGGATGTTTTGAAGCTGTGTGAGGATGTCCTGCGTCGCCTTCATCGTGAAATCGCACTGCATGACCACGCGGTTTCGGTCTTTTGTGAAGATCTCCAATTCCAGACGTTCACTTCCGGGGGAAGACCGCAGGATCTCTTTCAGAGTCTTGAGAGTCTCCGGCGAATGGTCCTCCTCGAAAATGCGGATCCGAAGTCCCTCCGTGTAGTCGCGGCGCAGACTTTCGATCGTCACGATCTTGTCGACGAGGAAACTTACGGTGCTGATCGCGCCGCCTCCGGAATCTCCGGAATCGTCATCCTGGGAATCATCGCCCATCGTGTCCAGTTCATCCTCATCATCGTCGTCATCATCGTCGTCGGTGAGGTTTTGCAGAGCGGCTTTCTGGTCTTTGGATGGTTTCTTTTTACCCTCTTTGGCTTCTTTTGCTTCACGTTCCGCTTTTTCTTTCGCGAGTTTCGCCGCTTTTTCGGCTGCCTGCGCTTCTTCCTGCTGTTTTCGGTTGTCGATCGATCCGACGCAGAGGATCACGGCATCCGGAGAAAGGCAGTCGCCGTACATCGTGTATTTCCGCGGCCAGAGAATGCACGGAATCGTTCCTTCTTCATCTTCCAGCTCAAAACGCGCGTAGAGTTCGTTTTTCGATTTCGTCGCCTTTTTTTCCAGCTGACCGACGATTCCGCCGAGTACGACCTGCGTCATGTGCGGCAGCGCCTTCGCTCCCGTAGTATTATGGGTGCAGTGGAATTGGAGCGATTCGCGGTACTCCGCCAGAGGGTGTCCGGAACGGTAGAAACCGAGGACTTTTTTCTCCCGCGCCAATTTTTCCTTCTCCGGCCAGTCCGGAATGTCTGGGAGATCGATGACTTCTTTTTCCCCGCTTTCTGCCGCCGGCTCAAACATGTCGAAGAGGGACATTTGGCCGCTTCGTTTGTCAGCGACGGTCGCTTCTCCTGCCTGGATCGCCCGGTCAAGGACGGCTTCCAGCTGGGCGCGGTTTCCTTCGAAACAGTCGAAGCAGCCGGCATCCAAGAGTGAGAGGAGCGTTGCACGCGGGATCTTGTTGACCGCATTGCGTTCGCAGAAATCGAAAAGATCCAAGTACGGGCCGTTCGCGAGACGTTCCTGCCGAATGGCGTCCGCGAAGGTTTCGTTCACGCCGCTGATCGCGGTCATGGCGAAATGGATCTTTCCGTCTTCGATCCTGTAGCTTGCGGCGGAAGTGTTGACGCACGGCAAAACGACTTCCACTCCCATTCGCTGGCAGTCTTCGATGTGTTCGACGGTTTTGTCTTTTTTCTTGAAGTTTCGCTGATCGATGTCGCCGGTCAAAAGCGCGGCCATGAATTCCACGGGGAAATGGCATTTCAGGTACGCGGTGATGTACGCGATCTTTGCGTATGCCGTGGAGTGGCTTTTGTTGAAGCCGTAGCCCGCGAACTGGATGATGAGGTCAAAAAGATGCTCGGCATCCTTTTCCGTCAGGTCGTTTTCCTGGCATCCGGTGATGAACTGGGACTGGTAGTGCGCGATCTTGTCGATCTTCTTTTTGGAGATCGCCTTGATGCACTTGTAGGCGTCGGCCAGCTCGATCTTTCCCAGGCGGTTTAGGATACGCATGACCTGTTCCTGGTAGACCATGACGCCGTGAGTCTCGGTCAGTACGTCTTCGAGTACCGGGTGAATGTACGAGGCGGTCGCGCGTCCGTGCTTCACGTCGATGTACTGGTCCACCATTCCGCCTCCGAGCGGTCCGGGACGGTAGAGCGCGAGCATGGCGATGATGTCGCGGAAATTGTCTGGTTTGAGCTTCTGGAGCAGATTGCGGATCCCTTCCCCTTCCAGCTGGAAAACGCCTTTCGTTTCTCCGCGGCATAGCAGATCGTAGGTCGGCTGATTGTCGTGGGGGAATCGGTACGGATTAATGTCTTTCCCTGTCGTCTCTTTGATGAAATTCATCGTCTGCGAGAGGATCGAGAGGTTGCGCAGGCCCAGAAAGTCCATCTTCAGCAGCCCTGACGCTTCCACTTCCGCGCCTTCCCACTGAGTGACGAGGCCTGATTTGTTTCGGATCGTGTGCATCGGCACGAAATTCACGACGGGCTGGGGCGTAATGAGAACTCCGCAGGCGTGCGTGCCGGGCTGACGAGCCAGACCTTCGCACCCTTTCGCAAGATCCACGATCTCCGCCACTTCCGGATCGGTGTCGTAGGCTTCCTGGAATTCCGGGTTGGCTTTGAGCGCTTTTTCGATGGTGATCTTCGGCGTTTTGGGGACTTTCGATGTGATCTCTTCCACCGAGGAGACCGGAAATCCCAGAACGCGCCCAACGTCCTTGATGGCCGCCTTCGCCGCCATGGTCCCGAACGTGCCGATCTGTGCGACGTGGTCTGCTCCGTACGTGTCGCGGACGTACTGAAGGACCTCTTCTCGACGCGCCTGCTCGAAGTCGATGTCGATATCCGGCGCCTCTTTACGGTTGACGTCCAAGAAACGCTCAAAGAGAAGGTCGTACTCCAGCGGACAGACCCGGCTTAGTCCCAATCCGAAACAGACGAGCGACCCCACACCGGAACCGCGGGCAGTGCAGGAGATCCCTTTCTCGTGAGCTGCGCGGACGAAATCCCACACGACGAGAAAGTAGTTCGGGAATCCCTGACGCTTGATGACGCTCAATTCCGTTTCAAGCCGTTCGTAGACTTCACTCGTGAAATCGCCGCCGATCTCGCCGTTGACCCAGCGTTTCGGTTCGTCTGCGTAACGGTCGCGCAGACCTTCAAGAGCGACTTCGCGCAAATATTCGACTTCGTCTTTGCCGTCCGGAGGCGTGAAGACCGGGAAGAAACGCTTTCCAAGCTCCAGCTCCACATTGCATCGGTCCGCGATCTCCTGAGAACGGGCGACGGCAGCCTCTTGACCGGGAAAGGCGTCGTACATTTCCTGCTGGGAGCGGAAGTAGAACTGGTCGGTATCCATCCGCATTCGGTCCTCATCCATCCGTTTTTTCCCCGTGTTGATGCAGAGGAGAATGTCCTGGATCGGCGCGTCTTTTTTCTCTACGTAGTGCACGTCGCTCGTCGCGACCAGAGGTATCCCCGTTTTTTCCGCCATTTCGATCATGAACCGTGCTGCGCGCTGCTGAAGATCGATCCCGTTATTTTGAATTTCCAGATAGAACCGGTCGCCGAACTCCTTTTTGTACCATTCCGCGACTTCGTAAGCCGCTTTCCAGTTCGGTTCGTTGCCGTTGATCAGGTGCTGATTGATCTCACCGCCAAGACAGCCGCTGAGGATGATGAGGCCTTCGCCGTACTGGTGGAGCAGCTCCCGGTCGATCCTCGGCCTGCGGTACATCCCCTCGGTGTACGCCTGCGTCGCCATTTTCAGGAGGTTTTTGAAGCCCGTGTGGTTCTGTGCCAGCACGGTCAGATGGTACGCATAGTTCGTGCGGGCAGGGTACTGCCGATTGAAGCGGCTGTCCGGCGCAAGGTAGGCTTCGTATCCTAGGATCGGCTTGATCCCGGTATCCAGTGCACGCTGATAGAATTTCAGGATGCCGAACATATTGCCGTGGTCCGTCAGCGCAAGAGAATTCATCTTGAATTCTGCCGCTTTGTTGACGAGACGCTTCAAGGAACCGGCACCGTCCAGCAGGCTGTATTCGCTGTGGCAGTGAAGATGCACATAGGGCGGCGGAGCCTGAGCTTCAGATGTTTCCAGATTTTCTGCAATTTCGGGATTGGGATTCGGAGTCTCTGCCATGATTTCCTCAAAAAAAAGTTCCGTACTTTTCCGTGCTGTCCTGGATGCAGACGCACTGGATCCAAAACTATTTTACCATAAAAAGAGGAAATGAAAACGGGGGGCGTGCCGTTTGCGGACCGGATTCTTCCAAAAAAAGAGCCATCCGGCAAGTACGTACCGAATGGATCTTTTTTGCGGTCTCTAATTGTGGGACGTCCTGCACCGGAGTTTGAAGATCCCGAGACCGGCCAGAAGCAGGACCCACGTTGCGGGTTCCGGGACGCCGGGAACATCCGGACCTGCTGGAAGTGCCGTGAGACTGAGGAAACCGTTGGGATCCATGGTGAAATAGTCCGCAAGATTTCCGAAAAGCGTATCCGTCACGCCGTTCCAGCTAAGCGAAAAATCTCCGGCCTTGCCCTGGAATGAATCCGTCGTGAGCGAGATGGTTTCGGAGGCCGGGTCGAAGAAAAGGAGGGATTCCAGCGCCATGTCCAGACTTCCCAGATCCAGAGAAGCCCCATTCAGCGCGAGGATGCCGGTTTCTTCGATCGAGAGTGCAGAGTTCGGCAGGTCGAACGAATTGTCCGCGAAGGTCAGCGTGCCGTCGGCGATGGTGATGTTACCCGTGGAGGCGTACGCGCCGGTGAAGGTCTGATTTCCCGCGCCGGTCTTGACCAGGTCGATGTTTCCGGTGACTTTCCCGGCGTAGGATTCGCTCTTCCCTTCCGGCACGCGGAGCGTCAGCGTGCTGGCGTTCGAGGAGGAGTTTTTGAGGACGGCCCCGGGAACGGTCGAGGAAAGACCGGCGATCGGCGTGTTCGTCAGACTGAATCCTGCAAGATCAAGCGAGGCTTTGGCGTGGCTGATGGAAACGACGCCCGTTCCCAGTGCATCATGTGCGCCGAGCTTGGCGATCGCTTTGTTTTCGTCCCCAATGTTGAGATTCGCGCCGACGTTCAGACCGCCGGAGAAAGAGTTTTGGCTGTTCGCGAAAACGATCGGTCCATTGTCGCCGGAGATGCCGAGTTCACCGGTGCCGGAGATGACGCCTTTCATCGTGTACGTGATGTTTGACCCGCCGCGGAGCGTGCCGCCGTTTTCGGTCAGCTCGATCGGGAGGGTGAAGTTTTTCAGGGAATTGAGATTCGCGTTGAACATCAAGGTCCCGCCGTCCAGGACGACTCCGGAGAATTTGCTGAAACCGTCAGTTTTCGCGATGAGTTTTCCACCGGAAACGCCGATCTTTCCGGTGAAATTATTCGTCACGATGTGAAATGAATTGCAGTTCCCGCCGGTGACGTTGATGCCGTTGAGCATGAAGACGGTATCCTTTGCCGCGGTGGTTCCGTTCGCGAGCGTGAGGTAGAGCTGGTCGGTCCCTTTTCCGCGCCAGTCGATGGTCCCGCCGTCAGCTTCGATCGAGATCTTGTTCAGGTGGTCGGTACTCACTCCCGTGACGGAAAGTGTACCGCCGTTGAAGGAGTAGTTCGCATTTTTCGCTGCGTCGTTCAGTGCGGAGACCTGGTAGAGCGTTCCGCCGTTGAGGAAGAACTGGTGCGCGGGGATGGGCGATTCGGTTTCGGTGAGGGAGCCGGGGACGGCATCGATCCTGAGCGTTCCGTCATTCACGGTCGTGGTGCCGGAGTAGAGGATCTTTTCGCCGGTGAGCGTCTGAGTCCCTTTGCCGTCTTTCGTGACGTTCAGTGCGCCGGAAAGTTCGCTGGCGTAGGTGAGGTCCTTGCCTTCCGCGACGTTCAGGGTGAGGCCGGCTTCTGCGCCGGAGTTTTTCACGACGGCGAACGTGTCTTTTTCGGTGGAGATCAGACCGCCGATCTTCTGGCTGAAACCTTTCAGATCGAGGGTGGAGGCACCCTGTTCAGACGCTCCGATGACCGTGACGGGGCCGTTTCCGAGCGCATTTTCCGCGCCGGCCTGGACTTTGCTCTGGAAGGGGCCGTTTCCGCGGTTTTTCTGTGTGCCGATGACCAGTCCTCCGGAGAAATCGTTGGCAGAATTCTTGAAGACGGTCGTGCCATTGTCGCCGGAGATGCCGAGTTCGCCGGTCCCGGAGATCTTTCCGGTAAAGACGTGAGTTCCATACGATCCGTTTCGGATGGTGCTGAACGTTCCGTCTGTGAGCGAGATGGGAGCCGCGTAGGTCTGTGTTCCGCCAATGTTGAGCATGAGGGTTCCGCCGCTGAGGATGATGCCTTTGGCGGGAAGGTAATTCATGGACGTGAGGTTCAGTTTGCCGGCGGTGATCTCAAATTTTCCGCTGAAATTGGAGAGGGCGGTCGGCGTGAGCGTTGAGCAGTTTCCGGACGCGTTGTTTGAGGCGGTGAAGGTGAGGACCGTATTTTCCGTCGTGCCGGTTCCGTTGATGCCGAAACTCAGCGCGTTCGTTCCGGTCGTGATCCATTGAATGGTTCCGCCGTTGGCCGTCACGTCGATCTTGGTGGAGAGGGTAAGGGCGCCGTTTTTCTCAAAAGCGAGCGTTCCTCCGTCGAGCGTGAAGGCATTTGCCGCGCTTCCGCCTGGATTCTGGATGAGGAGTTTGCCTTCGGAAACTTTCGCGGAGACGTTTGCGCCCAGTCCGGCCCCAGCGAGCGTCTGCGTTCCAGTCCCGGTTTTCGTGAGGTCGAGCTTTCCGGTGAGTTTTCCCGCGTAGGTCTGATTTCCGGTGAGTTCAAGC